>JBILVW010000301.1:0-4070 GCA_044370205.1 Pirellulales bacterium
TTCCGCCACTCGCACCGGCCGCATATCCGGCAGGGCCACCGGAAACCTTGCTGGTCTGTCAGGATGCATCGCCAGCCGCATCCCTCGGGCTGGTGGCCGCTCGATCATTTGCGGTGAATCCGTAGGTTTTGTGGGAGCCGTCACAAAACGGCCGCGTGCCGGTCTGGCCGCAGCGGCAGAGGGCCACGGCCCGCTTGTGGGTCGGCAATGGAAACTCACCCCCGGCGTGGTCGGTCACCCGCAGGCCCACCAGGGCCTGGCCATCGGCGACCGGCAGTTCGACCACGAGCGGCCCATGCTCGCGGCAGCGGATCGTGACGACCGGGCTGCCCGCGGGGGCCGGGCGGGGCTGATCTGGCTGGCTCATGGTTCCTCCTGCGCCGGCAACGGCTGCCTCGAGATCCACCACCAGAGTGCCGTCGCAAAGGCGAGCAGCACCAGCGACACGAGCTGCGAGATGGAGAGCGGGGTTCCGAGCGCCGGCGGCTCGTCCACCCGGATCGCCTCCAGGAGGAGACGCGAGAGCGGATGGAGCGTGAGCACCAATGCGAAGACCTCGCCGGGGCGGCGAGCGAGCGGCGTGAACAGCACCGCCACCAGCGCCAGAAGTCCGGCGTCGATGGCGGCATAGAGCTGCGCCGGATGGATCGGAAGGCTCCAGGGCTGGCCGCCCGTGGCGTAGGGCTGGCCGCCCGTGGCATCTGCCGCCGGCAGCAGTCCGCGGGCAGCCTGATCGAGCCACGGCGGGCTCTCCGGCGGGAACCGCACGGCCCAGGGCAGATCGCAGGGTCCGCCATAGCAGCAGCCGTTGAGGAAACAGCCCACGCGGCCGAGCGCAAGCCCGAGCAGCAGCCCCGGCGCGATGCAGTCGGCGAGTTTCAGCAGCGGCAGCCCGCGGCGGTGGGCGAACCGCCAGGCGGCCCAGGCGGCCGTGGGCAGCGAGCCAAACACGACGAGCCCGCCGGCCGCGAGATTCAGCACGCTGCCGAGCGACTCGACGAGGCTGACTCCCGGACGGAAAAACTGTTCGCGATATTCGATCACATAAAAGAGCCGCGCCCCGACCAGACCCCACAGGAAGATCTCCATCCCGAGGGCAAGGATCGTATCGGCGTCGAATCCGACCGCCCGTCCACGGACGATCGACAGCCAGGTGCCGGCAGCGGCAGCCGCGAGCAGCATCACGCCGTAGCCCCGCACCGGCACGCCCTGGCCGTCATCGAGCGCCGGCAGGCCCCAGGCGATCATCCCACCGGCCACGAGCAGGGGCAGGCCCAGCGCGGTCGCCGCCTGCCGAAACCCGTGTCGCAGCGTCGCCCGGATGAAGACGAAGCCGCCGATCACCGCCCACGCCGCCAGCAGGATGCCGAAGCCGAAGAGCGGCCAGGCGTCGGGCCCGGAGCCCAGCCGCAGCGGCACGTGAAAGAGAGTCGAACGCATGGTGTCAGCGGGTGCCGGAGCGTGGGGCCAGTTGCCGATTGTCGATGAGCCGCGTCGCCCCCAGCCTTCCGGCAACGAGCGCGACGGCCGCAGGCTCCGGCGCGAACGTCGCCAGCGGCTCGAGCGAGTCGGCAGCGACGACGGCCGCGTAGTCCACCACGAGCCCGCGGGCCTCGAGCGCGGATCGCATCGCCCGTTCGATCGCGGCCACGTCGGCCCCGGCATGCCAGAGCCGCTCGGCGGCACACAGACCCTCGTGCAATGCCACGGCCCGCTGCCGCTCGTCGGCGGTCAGATAGGCATTCCGCGAGCTCATCGCCAGTCCGTCGGCCTCACGCACGGTCGGACACACGGTCACCTCGATCGGCAGCCCGAGATCCTGCACCATTCGCCTGATGACGACCGTCTGCTGCCAATCCTTCGCGCCGAAGTAGGCCGCGTCGGCCGGCACGCTCTGAAAGAGCCGACAGACCACGGTCGCCACGCCCGCGAAATGCCCCGGGCGAATCTCCCCCTCGAACCGCCGCGCCGGACCATCGACGACCACCCGCGTGGCCGAGCCCGGCGGATAGAGGTCCGCCGCCTCGGGCACGTGGATCCAGCGGACGCCCCGCGATTCGAGGAGCGCCGCATCAGCGTCGAGCATCCGCGGGTAACGGGCGAAGTCTTCGCCCGGCCCGAACTGGGTCGGGTTCACGAAGATCGACACGGCCACGTCGTCGCATTCGGCCGCCGCCCGCTCGACGAGGCTGGCATGCCCCGCGTGCAAGGCGCCCATCGTGGGCACGAAGCCAACGCGGCGGCCGGCGGCCCTGGCAGCCAGCACGACCGAACGCATCAGGGCCGGCTCCCGGATCCGCGTAGCCGTCGTCCGGATCCGCTCGGCCGTCATCAGAGCATCGCCTCGACGGCGGCCGTCGCCTCGGCGGCAGCCTGCCCCAGATCGTCGGCGGGCACGATGACCACGGCCTTGGGGGCCCGCGGCGAGCGGCCATCACGCGACCGCAGCCGCTGCACGAGCCGCTCCTGCATCCGCACGAGCGCGGCCACCGCCACGTCGGGCGACGCACAGACGGCCGCCCCCGCTCGTGACACGTCGGCGAACACGTTGGACCAGCGGTCGGCCTGCCGGCAGCTGAAGGCGATCCGCTCCTCGAGCGTCGTCGCCTTGGCGACCAGCAGGATCGCCACCTGCGGCACCACGGTCGTGCGGGCCACCGCGTCGATCTCCAGCTCGAGCCGCGCGAGCGATTCGCGTGGCAAGTCGTCGGCTGCGGCGACGGCGAGGGCGTCGAGCCAGTAATCGGCAACCGCGCCGTGCGGTTCGTCGTGCCACGTGGATGTCGCCAACGGCCGAGCCCAGGAGGCGAGCGTCTGCGACCAGGCGGCCGATCCGGGGGGCAGCGATGCGGGCAGCGGTGCGGGAGCCCGCACGAGCCGCGAGAGTGTCGCATCGGCGACGGCCTCCGCGACCTCGTGGGCTCCGCTGCCCGGCACGCCCACCACGGCCACCAGCGGGTGCGACACCGAGATGTTGTCGAGTAGATCGCCGACGGTGCAGGCGGCGGTGGGCACGGTGAGCTCGGCCGCGATCTCGGCACAGGGTTCGAGTACGAAGCGGCGGGTGGTCATCCGCGGATGCGGCAGCGTGAGCGAGTCGGTCTCGAGCACGAGTTCGTCGTAAAGCAGCAGGTCGAGGTCGATCGTCCGCTCACCCCAGCGCTCGTGCCGCTCGCGGTGGAGCGTGTTCTCCACGGCGGACAGCATGCCGAGCACGTCCTCTGGCGGCAGATCGGTCTCGATGAGACAGGCGCCGTTGAGATAGGCATCCTGCCCAGTGGGCCCGCCGACGGGACGCGTTTCCCGGTACCGGCTGACGGCCGTGAGCGTCACGCCCGGCATGAACCTCAGCAGCTCGACAGCCCTGTCGAGTTGCTCACGCCGCCTGCCCAGGTTGGACCCGCATCCGATGAGGCATCGTGCCATGGCTTCTCCCGTCCCTCGATCGAGTCGGACGCGATATTCTACAGGCCGATGACCTCACGAAGGCAAGTGAATAAAAGCGGGGGGGACATCCAGGCCACGACCAAGGTCGTCGACAGTCGATCCCTCAAGTCGTCGCCCCCCGAAATCTGCGGTCAGTCCGTGTGTTTTGTCTTGTGATCTGATTTTCCCGTCACCGCGTTGCCGCGATGAGACGCATTCTGTGAATGCAGCCACGCTTGTCAAGGCAACACGAGTCCCGGCGAGCAACGGAACGACCATCATTCGCCATGGGCCGTGAAATCGAAGCGCGTTGACAAAAATTTTTCGACAGCACTGCAGGCATCGCCGAAACTGACCGCCGACGAACCTGACGCTGCTTTTTCACGATGCGCCCAGAAGACACACCCGCAAATCGGTACGGCTCCGCAGCGGATGAACTCCGCCGCGAGCTGGATCAGGATCGTGCGGCGGCGATTGGCGATGAATTCGGCATTGAATCGGACCTGAGTCGTCTTGGCCCCGATGCTCCAGGCCCAAATGCTCCAGGCGACGCTGCCACCGGATCACCAGGCGCGCCGAGCTACTGGGCCCTGTCGCGGACGCCCCTCACGAGCCTCGTGTTCTCGCTGCCGCTGGTTCTGGCC
>JBILVW010000302.1:0-4063 GCA_044370205.1 Pirellulales bacterium
GTTTTCGCCTGCCATTCGCCAGCCCAAATCGGAAAACGGTGGGGGCAGCGGTGGGGGCAGTCGAAAAAACCGCGTTCCGGAGGGTAAGCGAATGGCTAGCGGCGACACTGGAAATGTCGTGCCCCGAAAGGGGTTGTGGGTTCGAGTCCCATGCCCTCCGCTTCACGCCTGCAGCACCATCCTGGCTGCCGCGGGCTGATGTGAGAGCCCGCCATCCCGGCGGGCGGTCGTTGCAGGATGTATGGCGGTTCTTCTCGACATCAAGAATGCCTCGAAGCGGTACGGTGAGCAGGTGCTGCTCGACGCCGCTTCAGCGACCATCACCGACGATGGCAAGGTCGGGTTCATCGGCCGCAACGGCGCCGGCAAGAGCACGCTCCTGCGGGTGATCCTTGGCGAGGAAGAACTCGACGGCGGCGAGATCGTGCGGCACCCCCGCCTGCGGCTCGGCTACCTGCGGCAGCACGACCCGTTTCTCCCCGGCGAGACGGTGATCGACTTCCTCAAGCGCGACAGCGAACGGCCCGACTGGAAGTGCGGCGAGGTCGCCGGCCAGTTCGAGATCAAGGGCCCGACGCTCGCCGGACCGGTGCACGACCTCTCCGGCGGCTGGCAGACCCGCGTGAAGCTCGCCGCCCTGCTCCTCCACGAGCCGAATCTCCTCCTCCTCGACGAGCCGACCAACTTCCTCGACCTCCGCACCCAGATCCTGCTCGAGCACTTCCTGCGGGGCTTCGACGAGGCCTGCCTCATCGTGTCGCACGATCGGGCGTTTCTCGGCGCCACCTGCGACCACACACTCGATCTTTCCCGCGGCAAGCTGACCACGTTTCCGGGAAAGGTGGACGCCTTCCTCGAGCATCAGGCCGAGCGGCGGCTCCACGCCGAGCGGGCCAACGCCAGCGTGCTCGCCCGCAAGCGGGACCTCGAAGATTTCATCGCCCGCAACAAGGCCCGGGCCTCGACCGCCTCGCGGGCCAAGTCGAAGAGCCGGGAGCTCGAGCGACTCGAACTCGAGGAAGTCGCCGCCGACGAGCCCACCGCCGCCATCCAGTGCCCGGCGATCCAGCCCCGCAAGGGACCGGCCGCCCGCTGCAATAACCTCGTGATCGGCTACGGCGACGCGGCCGTGGCTCGGGGCATCGACGTAGAGGTCGTGCATGGCTCGCGGGCCGCAATCGTGGGCGACAACGGCCAGGGCAAGACCACGTTTCTCCGCACGCTCGTCGATTCGCTTTCCCCCCTCTCCGGCCATGTGAAATGGGGCTACGGCTGCGAGCTCGGCATCTACGCCCAGCACGTCTACACGAGCCTGCCGCCGGAGCAGACCGTGCTCGGCTACCTGGAGCGGGCTGCGGCGGTCGGCACGAAGTCGCAGCGGATCCTCGACGTGGCCGGGGCGATGCTCTTCCGCGGCAAGGCGGTGGAGAAGCGGGTCGAGGTGCTCTCCGGTGGCGAGCGGGCCCGGCTCTGCATGGCCGGCCTCCTACTCGGCTCCTCCAACGTGCTCATCCTCGACGAGCCGGGCAACCATCTCGATGTGGAGACGGTGGACGCCCTCGCGCAGGCGCTCGTGAACTACGCCGGCACCGTGATCTTTACGAGCCACGACCGCTCGTTCGTGCGTGCCGTCGCCACCAGCGTGATCGAGGTGAAGGACGGCCGGGTCGTCCACTACTCCGGCAGCTACGAGCACTACCTCGCCGCGATGAATCGCGAGATCGACGACGAGGAGGTGGCCTCGGGGCGGGCGACGCCTGCCAAGAAGCCGGCCCGGCCCGGGGCCGCCGCAAAGGAGAAGACGACGCCCGGCCGGTCGGACCGCGACCTGCGGCGGGAGATCGGCAACCTCGAGCGATCTATTGCCCGACTCGATGGCGACAAGAAGCGGGTCAACGCGGCGCTCCTCGCCACGACTGACGTGGAAGCTGCCGTGAAGCTGCACGCCGAACTCACCGAGGTGACCTCGAAGCTGACGGCCGCCGAGGAGAGCTGGCTCGCGCTCCAGGAGCAGCTCGCGGCCGCGGAGCCGGCGTGAAAATCCAGGAAGCCCCCGGCGGAAGCCGGGGATCATCCCCGGGCTTCCGCCCGGGGCTTCCCGAAGAGGGCGTGGGCTTCCGCCGGGGGCCTTGGGTTCCCTTCTACGACCCCGCTGTGGCGGCGAGCCGCTCGGCGATCCACACCTTGATGATTGACTGGCG
Source organism: Pirellulales bacterium (assembly GCA_044370205.1). Taxonomy (GTDB): domain Bacteria; phylum Planctomycetota; class Planctomycetia; order Pirellulales; family UBA1268; genus QWPN01. The sequence continues at coordinate 2,202 of JBILVW010000302.1, forward strand.
AGTGACGCCGAGTCGCCCCGCCTCTCGGTCGAGTGACTCGATCATCCAGGCCGGAAAGTCCACGTTCACCCGTCGCGGCTCCCGAAGAGGCCGTCGGGCCTTGCCCTTGTCCAAGGCACCAGACACGTCCTTTCCAGTGTCGAATGCGAGGTCGAACTCCGTGGAACGGATCTTATTCGAGCGTTTCATAAAGCTTGATCTCCTCGGGTCGAGCCCTGCGGACTGAAATGATTCGAAGCGTGTCGCCTCGACGGGTGATCACCGCTGCCCAATGCCTGTCGGAGATCCTGCCTACCACGAGCCATCGTGGCTCGTCGACGGTTCGTGCGGGAACTTCGATCAGCATGTCGTCGAGCCACAGAAGCTGGGCGTCGACGAAATCGATGCCGTGCTTCTTGGCGTTCGCGTCGCTCTTGTCGGGGTCGAAGGCGAACTCCACTCGGCGCACTCCCAGTGCCATTGCGAAGTATAGAAAGTATACCTTTTCAAAGTCATCGACAAAAAGCCCCCCGGGACTTTTGGTGAGATGCCGCTTAGGCGTCGTCGGGTTCGGCGAGGAGGGCGAGCGCCCGCGAGGGGATGCCACGCGTGGCGAGAAACTCCATCCGATCGAGCAGCTCGAGCGGCAGTTCGAAAAAGGCCGGCAGCTCGTCGCACGACTCGTGGGCGTCGACGACCGCCACGCCGCGCAGGCCCGGCGGCTGGTACATGAGGCACCAGCCGTGGATGTCGCACCCCCGAAACCGGGCCAGCGCGCCGCGGAGATTCGGTCGGCGGCGAAGGCAATGCGCTACGCTGTCCCGGAGATCTTCCGGCGCGAGCAGGGCGATCGCGGTGCGGCATGGCTTCACGGCTGTGCCGGCTTCCAAAAGCCCTTCGTGCCACACAGGCCGCAGGCACCCGTCGAGCGAAACCTGCACCCACCAGGATCCACCCGCCGTTGAACGCCTGATCTGGGCCAGGCCGATAGCCAGGGGGCGGTAGCGGGGTGAACCGCCGCCGGCCGGAATCAGCCGCAGCGGCAGGTTGACGACGGTGACGTGGTGGGCCATGGGAAGGTCCTGTGCCGAGGTATCGGGGCTCGAAGGGCCAGAACCTATTCCACGGCGTGGACATCCTTGGTCCGCGGCGAAACCGCCCGAGCGAAGGTAGTCTTTGAACGGTGTTTTTCGGCCTCCCCCCGCGACCCCCCCTCCCCTGCCCATGGATTCACTCAGCCGCCACGAACAGCTGCTCCGCGTCTTTCACCTCATCGACATCCTGTTCGGGGCCCGGCAGCCGCTCACCACGGCCGAGCTGAAGGACCGGCTCCAGTCGCGGGGCGTGATCGACGACATGTCCGACAAGAACATCCGCCGCGACATCGACTTCCTCGAGAAGTTCGGCTACGCCGTGAAGCAGTCGCGGAAACGATCTCTGCGGGGCACGGCCTGCAACGCCTGGTCGATCGAGCCCGGCCGCGGTGTCGAGGAGCTGGCCGCGCCCGCGGTCACGATGCCCGAGCTGCTCTCGCTCGCCGCCGCCCGCGACCTGCTCGCCCCGCTGGCGGGCACGGTCTACTGGCGGGGCATCGGGCAATTGCTCGACAAGCTCGAGCGCGTGGCCACGCCGCAGCTGCTCGAATACGCGGCCGCCCACCAGGAAGGGCTCGTCGTGCATCCGAAGCCCGCCGCGGCCAAGTATCGCTCGAAGACGCTCAACGCCGTGAACCGGGCGATCCGCCGGTCGCTCGAACTCGAGATCCGCTACACGAGCCTCGCCGATGCGCGGCCGCAGCGGGCGGCGATCCGGCCGGAGGCGCTTGTGATCTACGAGGGCGCGATCTACATCGCCGGCTACCGCGCGCCGCAGTTGGGCCGCCG
>JBILVW010000303.1:0-4062 GCA_044370205.1 Pirellulales bacterium
CCCGCAACCCGAGGCGGCGGTTGATCGCCTCGATATCGGCGGCGAAGAGCTGCCGATCAGGGCGGCCGGTGGCGACGACGGCTGCCAGATCGGCGAGCCGTGAGATGGCGGCCGGAATGCCGGCCGTAATCTCGTGGATCGTGCGCGCGACGCATTCACGGCCCGGCTCGTCGAGGCCGATTCCATGGCGGTCGAAGAGGATCGCGTCGAGTACGCGTGGTGTCTCGGCGAGACTGAATGGATGCAGCACGGCGCGAAGGAGAACCGCTTCCTCGACGTCCGGATCACGGGCGATCAGCGACAGGAGCCGCCCGCGGCCGGCCAGCACGAGGCTGGCGGCCGGCGACCGGTGGCGACAGCGGGCGACGAGCGCCGAGATCGCAGCGGCATCGCCTGCATGGCAGTCATCGGCGAGCACGATGTCCGGAAGCGGATCCTCCTCCGCGACGGCATTCCAGCCAGCCAATGGCCGCAGGCTGCAGGTCCGAGGAGCGAATGCAGGACACGCGGCGAGCATCGAGAGTACGGTCGAAACGCCGGAGCCGGCCGGCCCGCAGAGCACGGCCACGCTTCCGGGGCGTTGCACGGCGTAGGCAAGCTTCGCGATCGCCGCCTGACGCGACTCGACGAGCGGTGTCGGGGTCGAAGAATCGCTCATGACGAAGCCTCCGCGGCAGGGGAAGGATCGATGTCGGTGAACGTCAGCACTTCCCCCAGCACCTCGACCCCGAAGGCCTCGAGGGCCGCCCGGCGAGCGACGGCAGGCTTGCGGTCCGCCTTCCGAACGAGGATCGCCGCATCGCAGCCGAGCGTGCAGGCCGCCAGCCATTGCCGCCGGATCGGGCCGGCCGGAAACCAGATGCCGGCATCGACGAGCACGATCCGTTTGTCGTGGGCGGGGCCGGAGTCCGGTGCCGTCACCGTCATCACGCCCGTCAGCGTGGTGCAGAGCACGTCGCGGCCGCGCACCCGCAGCGTCGCGGCCAGGCATTCGACGAGGGTGGAGCGTCCCTCCCGCGGTTCTCCTCCCGCGATCGCGAACACCCGCCGACCTCTGAGCCGTGCCGACTCGACATGAGCGGCGAGTCCGTTCCACTCCGGCCAGGCCGCCGCCAGCAGCCGGTCGGCGACCGTCGTGGCATCCGGCGCGGACGGGAGGGCGGGCAATTCATCGATCGGCGAAGCCTCGGCCTGCATGGGCGGCAGTTCTTCCGCCGCCGCCGCAGGCGTTGGCGTTGGCGTTGGCACTAACGCCGCCGCGGCAGGCGGAGCCGCCGTCTGCCAGCGGGCGAGGAATGCCGCGTCGATCTGATCCAGCACATTCATGTTCACGCTCATGGCGAGCCAGGCTGCGTTGAAACCACGGGCCGCGCCGCAAGCCGCTCGGGCCGCTGCTGCCGCGCGAGTCGGAGGTTGTCATTCCACGCCGCCAGCGACCAGACCGCGGCCGCCAGAACCGCCAGCACGACCACTGAAACCCCCGGAAACGCCGGCCGCCGAGTGATGCCTTTTTTTCCAGATAACCGAATCGGTGCACTCCCAGAAGAGGTAGGCGAGGGGGTCGGCGAAAGCTCGAGGAGCATTGGGCCGCCGCGGCCCACCGCGACGAGACTTTTGCCGCCCCTGAGCCGGCAACTCATCTCCCGCGTAGTGGCTGGCGCCGGCGAACGCTCCCGGGCATGACCGAGCCGATCGACAGCCCCCTCGACGGCCTCGGCTGGCAGGCGGGGGAACCGGGCGATGATGTCCATAAGTGGGTTCCCTTCCTCCCCTCCATCGTCGCCCCCGGCCGAACCGCTTGAACCGGGCTGGAGCGTCGAGCCACCACGGAGCGGCTCGGGGTCCCGATGCTGCCAGACACGTGCGCCAGCCTGCGCAGTATGCCCCTTCTCGCCCGTTGCCTATGATGCCTGAAATGCCGGTTTTTGGCGGTCGCCCCGGCCTTCCACCTCCGTCACCCCGTTCGGATTCTCGATGACTGGATCTGCTGTGTCCCGCACGAACGCTCTCCACGACCTGCTCGCCAATCGGATCGCAATCCTCGACGGCGCCATGGGCACGATGGTGCACCAGTTGGCCCTCGACGAACTGGGATTTCGCGGGAAACGCTATGCGGAGCACCATCGCGACCTCAAGAACTGCATCGACGTGCTCACGCTCTCGCAGGGGGATGCCATTCGCGGCATCCATGCGGCCTATCTCGAGGCCGGCGCCGACATCGTGGAGACCAACACCTTCGGGGCGACGAGCGTGGCCCTGGCCGACTTCGGGCTGCAGCACGACACCCGCGAGATGAACCTCGTGGCGGCGTCGCTGGCGCGGGCGGCGGCCGATGCGGCCACGGCCAAGACCCCCGACCGGCCGCGGTTCGTGGCCGGCTCGATCGGGCCCACAAACAAGCAGCTCTCGATCGCCGGCAACGTGGCCGACCCGGGGCACCGCGACGTGACGTTCGACCAGATGGTGGCGGCGTATCGCGAGCAGATCGAGGCGCTCATCGAAGGCGGCGTGGATCTCCTGCTCGCCGAAACGGCTTTCGACACGCTCGTGCTCAAGGCCTGTCTGCATGCCATCGAGCAGGTCTTTTCCGACCTGGGCCGCACGCTCCCCGTGATGGCATCGTTCACGATCTTCGAGGGGGGGCGAACGCTCTCCGCCCAGACGGTCGAGGCCTGCTGGACCAGCATCTCTCACATCGATCTGATCTCGGCCGGCATCAACTGTGCGCTCGGGCCCGAGAAGCTCCGCACCCACGTGGCCGACCTCTCGCGGATCACGCCCCGGCTGGTGAGCTGCTATCCCAATGCGGGCCTGCCCAACGCCCTCGGTGGCTTCGATGAGACTCCCGAGATGATGGCCTCGGTGCTCGAGGAGTTCGCCCAGGCGGGCTGGCTCAACATCGTGGGGGGCTGCTGCGGCACGACGCCGGCCCACATCAAGGCGATCGGCGACGTGATGCGGAACTATCCGCCGCGAACGCCCGCCGAACCGCCGCGTCGGTCGCGGTACTCCGGCCTCGAGATGCTCGAACTGCGGCCGGAGAGCAGCTTCACGATCGTGGGCGAGCGGACGAATGTCACGGGCTCGCGGGCCTTCGCCCGGCTCATCAAGGAAGATCGGTACGAGGAGGCGCTCAGCGTCGCCCGACAGCAGGTCGAGAACGGCGCCAACATCATCGATATCAATGTCGACGAGGGGATGCTCGACGGCGTGAAGGTGATGACGAAGTTTCTCACGCTCCTCTCCAGCGAGCCCGAGATCTCCCGCGTGCCGATCATGATCGACTCCTCGCGGTTCGAGGTGCTCGAGGCGGGGCTCAAGTGCGTTCAGGGCAAGGGCATCGTCAACTCGATCAGCCTCAAGGAAGGGGAGGAGAAGTTCCTCGAGCACGCCCGCATCGTGCGGAGCCACGGGGCGGCCGTCGTCGTGATGGCCTTCGACGAGGAGGGGCAGGCGACCGACGTCGAACGCCGCGTGGCGATCTGCAAGCGGGCCTACCGGCTGCTCACGGAACAGGCCGGCTTCCCGCCGGAAGACATCATCTTCGATCCCAACATCTTGACAGTCGCCACCGGCATCGAGGAGCACAACCGCTACGCGGTGAATTTCATCGAGGCCACCCGGCAGATCAAGCGGGAAATGCCCTTGGTGAAGGTGTCGGGGGGCGTGAGCAACATCTCGTTCTCGTTCCGCGGCAACGAGGTCGTCCGTGAGGCGATGCACTCCTGCTTCCTCTACCACGCCATCCAGGCGGGTATGGAGATGGGCATCGTCAACGCCGGTCAGCTGGCCGTCTACCAGGAGATCGAGCCCGATCTCAAGGAGCGGATCGAGGACGTGCTCTTCGACCGCCGGCCCGACGCCACGGAGCGGCTCGTCGAATTCGCCGAGACCGTCAAGAAGCAGGAGGGGGGCGGGGCCGCCCAGGCCGACGCCTGGCGAAGCCTCGACGTGGAGGCGCGGCTGTCGCACGCGTTGGTCAAGGGGATCGTGGACTTCATCGAAGAAGACGTCGATGCCGCCCGGGCGTGCTACGACAAGAGCCTCGAGATCATCGAGGGG
>JBILVW010000304.1:0-4051 GCA_044370205.1 Pirellulales bacterium
ACCGGATGCTCTGCCCCAAGACCGAAGGCCCCGTCGGCGCCGCTCAATCCCGACCCGCCCGAATCCCAGCCGCCGGAACGGCCCTGATCGCGGCCCGTAAACGGTGATTCGCACGGTGAATCCATGACCAGGGTTATACAGCCTGCCATGCGAGCGGTCTCCTCACCCACCGGCGGGCCACCAACCGTGCCAACCGGGTAGTGTACTTCTATTCATATAAGCGAGCGCCGCGGCGGTGAGGGGCAAAAATCTGGCCGCAGCGGAGGCAGTACACTCGCAGAACGTCGTTCCTCATCCGAGCAGGCACCATGGACCGCGATCAGCTGAACTCTGCCCTGTCGGCCCATCTGGATCGGCTCGCCGGCGGCGACCTGACTGCCCGCGACGAGATCATCTCGTTGTGTGCCGATCGCCTCCGGACGCTCGCCCATCGGCTGCTGGCGGGCTACCCCACCGTCCGCCGCTGGGACGACACGGACGACGTCTTCCAGAATGCCGCCATGCGACTCTACCGGGCGCTCGCCCAGGTGCGAGTCGGCTCACCCCGCGATCTGATGGCCCTCGCAACCACCCAGCTTCACCGCGAACTGCTCGATCTCGCCCGGCACCATTCCGGCCCGACGTCGCATGCGGCGAACCACGGCACCAACGTCGCTCGACGCGGTGCGGCGCCGGGCCAGAGCGTGGTGCACCACGTCGATCGCATGCCCGAGACCGACGACCACCTCGACCGCTGGACCGCGTTCCACGAGACCATCGAACGGCTGCCCGCCGAGCAACGCGAACTGTTTCATCTGGTCTGGCACCTCGGCGCCGACCAGAAGACGATCGCCCGGCTGCTCGACTGCTCCGAGCGGACCGTGAAGACCCGGTGGCGGGAGGTGCGGGAGGCCGTGAAGGGGGCGCTCGACGGGCAAGCGCCGGAGTAGGCCGTCAGCGGCCGGCCGGCAAGGCGGCCGCCTGCACCGCCGCCTCCAATCGCTGCGGATCGGCCGCGCGGATCGCCTCGAGCTGCCGACGAGCCTCCGGCAAGGGGCAGGCGGTCAAATATCCCGCCACGGCGCGGCGAACGAGTGGATCGTCGCGGCCCGTCGTGTGCCACAGCGCGGCCACCTCGTGCATCGCCGTCCATTCCCGGTAGCGGGCCAGATCGATGGCGGCGTCGGCCGCCACGACCGGCGTTGCGAGCAGGCGGCGGGTGGCGGCCGCGACCGCGGGCTGCGGGATCGAGGTGGCGAGGCTCTCCCAGGCGAACCGCAGGGCGGCCAGAGCGTGCCGCTGATCGACCGCCCGGGCCTCGGCACCGAACAGCCCGCGGGCGTCGAGGAACGCCAGGCCGGCCTCGCCCTCCGCCACCAGCAGCCCGGCCAGCAGACCGTCGAAGCCCGCTCGAAAATCGTCGGCCGGCGCCGAGATCGCCTCGCGAAGTACGGCCACCGTCTCCTCCCGCTCGGCCGGCCGTGTGGCGGCCACGAGCCCGAGGGCCAGGCCGTAGAAGCCGCGCCGCCGCTGGTCGCCCGTGCCGTCACGCACCCAGCGCCGCAGCCGCTCCGCGTCGAACGCTCCCGCCGCGGCCCGCACCGCCTCGTAGGGCGCGAGCCCGAACTCGGTAAACGCGTCCGTCGCGATCACGGGATCGGGATGTTCGAGCCGCTTCGCGAACCAGACCAGCCGCTGCTCGGCCGGCTCGTTCACCGGCGGGGCCGTAACGACGTGGCCGATCACCACCTCGTCGGCCGCGATCGCCGACCACGACCGCCGACCGGCAGCCTCCGCGGGATCACCGAAGATGATCGCCATGCCCTCGACGGCCGCCGGAACCCGCGCGACGACGGCCCGCGACTCACCGCCGCCGTCGGTCTCGCCGCGAATCATCTGCCGCACCGTGAACGGCTGCACCGGCAGACCGGCAGCGTCCGGCTCGGCTTTGCCATCCGCCTCGGCCACGGCGACCAAGGCCGCCCGATCCCGCCGCTGGGCGAGCGACTCGCCGACGACGCCACAGAACGGGCATCCGACCGCCACCGCGGCGCGGCTTATCACGAGACCGCATACAAACAGCGCGAACGCGGCCCGCAGAACGCGGCGATCAGCCCGCCTTGCGGCCATTTCCACCACTGCCTGCATCACCGCCCGGGGCTCCGGCAGCATGTTCCAGCGACACGATCAGCAGCGGCTCCACGACAGACCACGTATCGTCGAGAGCGCCGACAATCACGCGCCGCGGGGTCAGGGCCACGAAATCCGGATGGGGCACGTGGAGGGCTCGGCCGTCAGCCAAGCGGATCGTGAACGGCGAAAACGGCTGCGCGTGCAACGCTTCGCGAATTCCGGTGATGTCCATGATTGGCTCCTGAAGAATGCCCAATACTATACATCTGTTTCCTGCGGCGTCAATCCCCTGGCGACTCACCGGCATCCGCCTCCAGTTCCCTGAGGATGGCGATCGCCTCGTCGAGCGACGGCGCGGCGCCGCCGCGGACATGGCTGCGTCGATCGGCCTCTGCGAGCAGCAGGGCATCCTCGAAATCGGGATGGGACTCGAGCCGCAGCCGCGCCCGATGGCCGAGCGTCTGGTCCGCATACGCAGCAGCGACGGGCAACGCCTCCACGAGCCACCGCGTCCGCGGCGTGATCAGGCCGCCGAGGGCCTCGATGCCCGCCTCCACGACGTGCTCCCGATCGATCGCCCGGCCCACGTCATGCACCAGCGCCGCCGTGAGCAGCTCCTCGTCGAAGGGCCGCTCGGCATGCACCCGCTCGAACACCTGCAGCGAATGCTCGAGCGCGTCTCCCTCCGGATGCGTGGTCACATTCTGCCGCACCGTCGCGAGCACGCCGACGATCGCCGCCAGGGAGTCGAAGCGGTCGCCGATCAGCGGCGCGAGCCCCGCCGCCGGATCGATCCGCCGCTGCACGTCGCTGCGGATTTCGTCGTGACTCGGGAGTTGGTCGTCCGGCACCCAGCCGCGGGCCACCCGCCGGGCCGCGCGAAACACCGCCCGAGTGGCGTCGCTGCCCGACACCACGCCCCGGGCCGCCTCGGCGGCAATCCGCTGTCGCAGTTTGTCGGGCCGATCTTCTGTCATTTCTCCGACCTGTGGCCCGAAGGCTCAACGGGACATACGGACGGGGCGAAGGACGACGCGCCGCACGTCCATGACGGCCACCCCCGGCTTGCTCCGCGGCCTGAGCGCGAGCGTGTGCTCGCCCGCCGACAGCTCCACCGTGCCCACGCTCACCTGCACGAGCTGCTGGAAGTGGCCCGTATCGACCACGTTGAACGGAAACGTCTTGCCGCCCACCTCCACGTCCACCTGTGCGCCACCGGAGCCCCGGCCGCACCCCTGCTGGACCTCGATCTCGTAGAGCCCCGCCGCCGGCGCCGGGAACTTCCACTCGGCCCAGTCGGCGGGGTCTGTCCAAAAGCCGAGCACGTTCTTGTTCGACGCGGGCTCGTACCGCAATTTTTGTCCATGCACGATCGCATCCTTGGCATGGAGCCGCACGTCGCCCGAGGGGGGCGTCACCGGTGCCGTGGTGCCGGCCACGACTGCGGCCATCTTCTCGCGCCACGCGGCCCACGTCGGGTCGAGTGCGGCGGCCGTCGCGGCGGCCGTGATCCGAGAAGGATTCTGGTCGAGGTAGAGCTGCTTGTGCAGGGCCGGATCGAAGCTGGGATTCGGAGTGCCCATCTGGGCCCCCACCCGCGTCCGCCAGGCCGCGAGTTCGCGCTGCATCGCACGGGCGCGGTCGCCCTGCTCGGCTGCCGCGTTGCGGGATTCACCGATGTCGTTCGCCAGGTCGTAGAGTTCGAGCCCGCCGTCCTCGAACTGTTCCACCAACTTCCAGTTTCCCTGCCGCATCGCGCCGGCCGGACGGCCCCCCTGGTTCGTGTAGTTGGGGAAGTGCCAGAACAGGGGCCGCTCCGCGAGGCTGCCCCCCTTGAGGAGCCCCATGAGGCTCACGCCGTCGAGCGGACCGACCGTCTTGGCGACGTCGATCCCGGCGGCCTCGAGCAGCGTGGGAACGAGATCGGTGAGCACGACCG
>JBILVW010000089.1:0-9011 GCA_044370205.1 Pirellulales bacterium
AGCGCCGGGACACCGCGACACCGGAGGGGAGCAACCCCAGCGTGAAGCCCGAGACCGCCGAAAACCTGAAGAAGCTGGCGGTCGAGCTCGACCTCGTGCCGGAGTCGGTAGCCGAGGAGGCGCTCCACGAGGCAGGGGACGGCGCCGCCGGACTCGCTGCCTTCGGGCAGGTGCTCGTCCGCCGCGAACTGCTCACCTCATACCAGCTGGAACGGCTCCTCAAAGGAGAGAGGACGGGCTACTTCTACGGCCACGCGAAGATTCTCTATCAGATCGGCGCCGGCGCCTTCGCCCGCGTCTATCGCGCGATCCACCGCGAGACCGGCGGCATGCTCGCCGTGAAAGTGCTCCGCAACCGCTTCAGCGCCGATGCTTCCAAGCAGGCCGCCTTCCTCCGCGAGGGAGAGATGGGCCGCACGCTGCGGCACCCACACATCGTGGCGGTCGAGGACGTCGGGCACGAGGGTGGCATCACCTACATCACGCTCGAGTTCGTCGAAGGGCAGACGCTGCGGCAGCTCGTGAAGATTCGGGGCGCCCTGGATCTCCAGCGATCCCTGGAACTGATCCACCAGCTGCTCTCCGGCCTCGAATTCGCCCATCGTCGTGGCGTGACCCATCGCGACCTGAAGGCCTCGAACGTGGTGGTATCGGCGACGGGCGTCGCCAAGCTGGCCGACTTCGGGCTCGCGGGCGTGGATGAGCCGGGTGGCCGCGGACACTCGCAGGGACACCAGCTGCGCACCCTGGACTACGCGGCGCTCGAGAAGCTCGCCGGCGTGAAGGACGACGACGTGCGGAGCGACATCTACTTCCTCGGCACCGTCGCCTACCTCGCCCTCTGCGGTCAGTCGGCGCTCGAGGAATCCCGCGATCGGGCCGTGCGGTCCGAACCGCGGCGGTTCACGCAGGTGGTGCCGCTCGGCAGCCGGGCGCCGCATCTCCCCCGCGACGTCGTCGATTTCGTGGGGCGACTGATGCACGTCGATCCGCAGCAGCGGTGGCAGACGGCCGCCGAAGCCCGCCGGGCCCTCGAGCCGATCATGGCCAAGCACGCGGCCGGTGGCGGCGACGGCACGGGCACGACGACGGCGCCGAAGGCCGTGGGCGTGGCACCTGCCGCCACCCGCGGCAGCCTGATGCTCGTGGAGTCGGGGGAGCAGGCTCAGCAGAAGCTGCGCGACTTCTTCACGAAGCTCGGATATCGAGTCTTGCTGACGGAGAACCCGCAGCGGGCGCTGGCGAGATTTTCAAGCACGCCGCTGCCGGCCAACTGCCTCGTGATCAGCACGCTCACGCTCGGCGACTGCGCCCTCGAGGCCTTCAACCAGCTCTCGGCCGATCCGTTCCTTGCGCCGGTGCCGGCGATCCTGCTCGTCAACTCGAAGCAGCAGGCGATCCTGGAGCAGGCGCGATCCGACGCCCTCCGCCAGGTGGCGTCGATGCCGATCGGCGGCGCCGAGATGCTCAAGCTCATCGAGTCGATCACGACCCTCCCGGGGTGAGGGATCCGGCGCGGATGGCGCGGGCGGTGGCATCGAGCTCGCGGATTCGCCGTTCGCACTCCGCAGCGAGCATCTTCTCGTCCATCGCGGCCACCTCCGCGGCCGTGATCACCTTCCCGAATTCCAGCCGCACCCGACCCGGCCGCGGAAAGAGCCGATGCCGCGGCCAGCACTCGAACGCCCCCACGATCGCCACCGGCACGATCGGCACCTCCGCCCGCTTCGCCAGGAGCGCGAAGCCGGCCTTCAGCTCCCCGACGCGGCCGTCCGACGTGCGGGTGCCCTCCGGAAACACGATCACCGCCGCCCCGCGCTTCAGCCGCTCGATCACCAGCTTCATCGCCTTTACGGCCGAAGTGTTGCGGTCGATCGGCACCGCGTCGAGCGCCGTGATGATGAACCCGAACGGCTTGAACGTGTAGAGCGAGCTGCGGGCGAGGCTGGAGAGCCGCCGGTCGGTGGCCATGCCGAGCAGCAGCGGATCGAGATGGCTCTGGTGTGTGGAGAGCACGAGCAGGCCGCCGGTCGGCGGCAGCGGCTCCGCGAACCGCGTCCGCGCCCCGAACATCGACACGCCGAGCGTGCGGGAGAGCAGCCAGAGCACAGAATACAGCCAGCGGCCAAACGTGGTGTGGCCGCCCCGCGGCTGCGGTGGAGCCCCCGCCACGTCGCCTTCACGCGGCGCGGCGGTCATGACCGGCCACCCTGCGCGAGCCGCGCGTCGATCAGGGCCACGATGCGATTCACGACCTCCTCCCGCGACAGGCCGTCGGTCTCGAGCAGCACCGCATCGTCGGCGGGCCGCATCGCCCCGACGGGCCGCGTGCGATCCCCTTCGTCGCGTCGGGTCTGGGCCGCCTGCACGTCCGCGAGCGAGGCCTGCCGGCCGCGGTCGATCTCCTCCTGCACGCGGCGACGGGCCCGCTCCTCGGCCGACGCCGTAAGGAACACCTTCACCTCGGCGTCGGGAAACACCTCGGAGCCTTGATCGCGTCCCTCGGTGACCACGTCGAGCCCCTCCGCCATCCGCCGCTGCACCCGCTTCATCGCGGCCCGCACGTCGGCCGCGTCGGCCACCGCCCGCGTGGCCTGCGTGATCCGCTCCGTGCGGATCTCCGCCGACACGTCGCGGCCGTCGGCCAGCACCCGGCCGTCGCGAAATTCGATCACCGTCCGCTCGACGAGCTCCGCGACGCGGGGGGAATCCTCGAGCGGAATTCCCTGGTCGAGGGCCATGAGCGTGATCGAACGATACATCGCCCCGGTGTCGAGATAGCACCAGCCCAGCCGGGTGGCGACCGCGCGGGCCGCCGAACTCTTTCCCGCACCCGCCGGCCCGTCGAGCGTGACGATCATGTTCCGAATTCCAGGTCGAGTTGCATCCATTCATACCGCCGCAGGGAAACTACGACGGCCCGGCCTTCGATCGCAACCGCGACATCATCCCGCGGCTCGCCGCGGAGATCGACCGCCGCCGCCCCGGCCACGGGCAACGCCCATTCGATTCGCACCGTCCCGGCTCGGCCGGCCGATTCGATGATTCCGACCCGCGCCCGCGCCGCTCCATCGGCAGCCGGCGGCACCGCATCGTGCACGAGCCGCACGTTCGCGGGGAGCAGCACGGCCGACGGTCCGAGCGGCGCGTCGGCGAGCAGGTCGAGGGCCAGATCCCAGGGCCGGTCGAGCCCGAGGCCGACCGCCAGCCGCCGGCGCACGGCCCCGCCACCCGAGGCCGTGAGGATCGAGTCGAGCACGTGCGGACTCGAGAGCATGTGCCACGGCAGGCCGCCGGTGAGGATCGCCACCGCATCGCGGTCGTCACTCGCAGCCGCCCGCAGCCCGCCGCCACCAAGCAGCTCGACGAAGTGCGGCGCCGTGAACCGCGACCGCTCCGTCACGATCGACTGGCCGTGCAGACTGCGACGCACCTCGACCGACTCGTTTTCATTCCAGGCGAACCGGCAGCAGGCATGCGACTCGTAGAGCGAGACGGGGGAGACCGTCGGCGCGGGCACCGCCGCTACGGCGGGCACGATCTCGAACTCGAGCACCGCCAGCGGCAGGCCAGCGACGAGACTCATCTCCTGCCGGAACGTGCCCGCCTCGCGATCCCCCTCCGCCAGCAGCCGCCCACGGCTCACCAGCCCGTCGCGACCGCTCATCGTGCGGCCGCGGCCGATCGCGTCGGCCCGCATCCGCGTGACGGCCTCGCCGGTGCGGAAGGCCAGCTGCTGTGAGAGCCGGTTGCCGCGGTCGCAGGGCCGCCGCAGCGAGAGCAGGCCGCCGGTGGTGGCATGTGCCTCCAGCCGCAGGAGGCCGTTGTCGAGCACGCGGTCGGCGGCAGCCTGGGCCGCGAGGCCGAACCAGCCACCGGCCTTCGACCACCAGCCTGCATCCCCGGCCGAACTCGGCGGAGCGGGCCGCGCTGCCGACAGCGGCGCCGCCACCACGAGCGGCAGCAGCGGACCTCGGGCCGCGACCGTGGTCACCGCCGCCTGACGCACGGTCTCGACTGCATGATCGATCGCGGAAGCGGCGGCGGCGGCCACGGGCGGACGCTGCGGGGCGAAGGCATCGGGCTCGAACGAGGCGGGCGTGCCCGAGCCCGCGGTGCGGGTGAAGAGATCGGCGGGCGTGACGAACGAGCCGAGAGCCTTCGTCCAGCGACCGATGCGGCGCAGGAGCGCATGCCACGGGCCGGCCGTGCCGGCGTGATGGGCGAAGGCGATCACCGCGACATGATCGTGGTCGAGCGCATCGCCGATCCGCTCCGGAAGTTCGAGGCGCGACCGGGCCGCACGGGCATCGAGCGCCGGGCGGGCCACGGCCTCGATGGAGCCGCCGCCGGTGCCCTCCCAGCGAATCCTGCCCGTGCCCGGGTCGGGCAGCGGCGAGCCGTCGAACTGGTTCCAGATGGCTGAGTCGATCCCGAGGCCGTGCAGCAGCTGCGGCAGGATCGCCGACGAGCCGCCGGCGTAGCGGGCGAACGTGGCCGGCGCGGCCCCCACGTGTTCGCGGCAGGTGGTGATCCCCGCGGCGAGCCAGTCTCGCAGCGCCTCGGGGAGCCGGTCGTCGAGCGGCTGCTCGTCGGGCCCGCCGCCGCAGATCGACACCGTGCCTGCGGCGACCCGCTCGCGGACCTGAGCCAGCGTCGTCGCGTGGTCGCGGGCGAGGGCCTCGATCAGCTCCGACGAGGTCACGATCCCGAGCGGCACCCCGGCCTCGAGCTCCGCCGCGAGCGGCCGCCCGAGCGTCGAGTCGGCGAGCAGCACGAGGTCGAGCAGCCAGAAGTCGACCGGGTAGTAGCGGGCCCGCCAGCCCTCGAGCCAGCCGAAACATTCCTCGAGCCCAGCCCGCGCGTCGTCGCCGCGCCCCTCCACGGCGGATCGGGCCGCGGCCACGACCGCCGCGGCGAAGCCGCCGGAGTCGAGATCGGTGCTCGACCGCATCCGCCGCGCGAGCAATTCAGAGAGCAGCACGCCCAGACCGAGGCTCCGGAAATCATCGGCCCAGTCGCTGCCGGGCAGCCGGCCATCGGCTCCCGGCCCGGCCTCCACCGCCGCCGCAGCCGCCGCAACGACGGCGTCGCGATCCGCGATCCCGCGGACCCAGCGGGAGTCGGTCGGGGAAGCGGCGTCGAACTGGGCGGCGAACCGCTCGTCGCAGAAGGCGGGCACGATCCCCACGAGCGGCATGTCGGTCGGCGGCGAAAGATCTGCGCTCGCCCAGACGGGCATCTCGCCGGCCCCCGCGATCACGGCGGGATGCCAGGCCGCCGTCCAGGCAGCGAGCAGGTCATCGGCCTCCCGCTCGTCGAGCCAATAGGGGAAGTCGTCGAGCGTGTGGCAGGGCAGGAAGACGGTGGGGCGCAGGAGGGACGGTGCGGAACTGCGCTCGGCGTGCATATCGACAGTGTAATTCACGAGCGGCGTCGTGCGGCTGACCGCGGCGACCCGTTTGACACCCCCGAACCGGCATTCGTAAATTGCGGTGTGGAGGCGGGTTTCGCCGCTCCTCCACTCTCGCGCCACACCGTCGATCCTTCTGGAAGCCCACCCCACATGGCCCGCAGCCCGTTCACGTGGGGAATCGACATCGGCAAGTGCGGCCTGAAGGCGCTCCGCGGCCGACTCTCCCCCGGCGGCGATCCCAGGAAGTTCGTCGTCGAAGGATTCGACTACATCGAATACCCGATGATCCTCACGCAGCCCGAGGCCGATGCCACGGAGCTGGTGCGGGCGGCCCTCGCGGAATTCACCAGCCGCAACGACCTCCGCGGGGATCGCGTGGCGCTCTCCGTTCCCGGGCAGCTGGGGCTCTCGAAGTTCATCAAGCTGCCGCCGATCGAGGCCAAGAAGATTCCCGACATCGTCAAGTACGAGGCTCGGCAGCAGATCCCCTTCCCGATGGAACAGGTGGTCTGGGACTGGCAGCGGCTGGCCGGCGGCATGGAGGAGAGCGGGTTCGTGATCGACGCCGAGGTGGCCCTGTTCGCCATGAAACGCGAACAGGTCTACAAGGCGCTCGCCCCCCTCGACACCGCCGGCGTGGCGATCGATGTGCTGCAGCTCACGCCGATCGCACTGGCAAACATGGTGATCTTCGACCAGCTGGCGGCTCCCCCGGCCGATCCCGATCAGCCGCTGCCATCGACGGCGGTCGTCTCGATCGGCGTCGATACCACCGACCTGGTGATCACCAACGGGCTGCGGATCTGGCAGCGGAGCATGCCGATCGGCGGCAGCTCGTTCACCAAGGCGCTCGTGAAGGAGCTGAAGCTCACGTTCGCCAAGGCCGAGCACCTGAAGCGGAACGCCGTGCGGGCCGAGGACCCGAAGGCCGTGTTCAAGGCGATGCGGCCGGTGTTCAACGAGTTCACCGCCGAACTGCAGCGGTCGCTCAACTACTTCACTGGCGCCGACCGCACCGCCACGATCGGCAAGGTGCTGCTGCTCGGCAACGCGGCCCGGCTCCGCGGCCTCTCCGACTTCGTGGCCCAGCAGCTCAAGCTCGACGTGCAGCGGCTCGACACGTTCCAGGCCCTCGAGGGAGCCGAGGTGCTGGCCTCGCCCGCCTTCAAGGAAAACCGGCTCGCCTTCGGCACCGCCTACGGCCTCGCCCTGCAGGCCGCCGGCGGCGGGCAGATGAACACCAACCTGATGCCGCGGGAGATCATCCGCGACCGCATCATCGAGCAGAAGCGGCCGTGGGCCGTGGGCGGGCTCGTGGGTCTGCTCGCGGCCGCGCTCGTGAGCTTCACGGGACTGTTCTTCGCCTGGAAGACCTACGCCGATCCGGGGTATGCCGGCGCCTTCGCGGCCGCAGAGACGGCGCAGCGGCGATCGCAGACGGAAACGGCGGCGGTCGATGAAGCGAAGCAGAAGCGACAGGCGGCGATCGACCAGCAGCAGCATCTCCTGAAGGTGCAGGATCGCCGGTTCCTCACGCTCGACATGCTGCGGGCGGTCGAGTCGCTGCTGCCGCAGGACGACGAGGGCGCGGTGCCCGAGAACCCGGCCGATCGCCGCGAGATCCACGTCGAGAGCATCGACTGCCAATACTTCCCCGAACTCGCGATCTGGTTCAACGGCGTGAAGAAGCAGTGGCACGAGACGCACCCCGTGTCATCCGCGCCGGCCGACCCGGCTGCGGCGCCGCCCGAGGGCGAGGCGCCCCCTCCGGCCGACGCCCCGGCCGAGCCGGCAGCCGAAGGCGAGCCGGCCCCGCCGGCCGCCGACGGCCCCAAGGGGCCCGGCTGGGTGATCCAGATCGTCGGCCATCACTACCACAACGAGGATCGCCACAAGCCGGAGGAGGGCGAGCAGTTCGTGCGGTCGACGCTCGTGAAAAACCTCGTCGGCGAAGGGGATCCGGTGCTCGTATCGACCGGCCCGCTGGCTGGCCAGCGGGTGTCGCCCGCCGAGCTCGGGATCGGGTATCCGGTGATCGTCGAATCGTCGCCGATCCGGCCGGAGCAGGTGGCACGCCTCCAGCCGACGGGCGCGGCGGGCGAAGGCCCCACCCCAGGGCAGCCCGGCGGGCCGGCCGTGCCCACGGTCGAACTCAACCGCTACAACTTCACGCTGCAGTTCGCCTGGCAGCCGATCGTGCCCGGCACGAAGCCGCCGCCACCACCGCCCGCCGAGCCCGCACCCCCTGCCGAGTGACCCCCGACCGCTCCTTGTCTTCCGAGCATTGGCCCCTTCGAGCCCTGGTATGGAAATCCCCGAGAACGTGCGGCAGACCCTGGCCGTCGTCGCGAAATACCACTTCTGGATCCTGGCCGCACTCGTGCCGGCCATCGCCCTGCCCGTGCTCTGGGTAGGCAACGACGGGCTCACGGCCAAGATCGGGCAGCAGCGGCAGAAGATCCAATCGACGCTGGGTCAGATCAGCAGCGTGACTGGCGTGAGCCCGCATCCAAACGCCGAATGGGCCAAGGCCATCGACGCCGAGACGACGAAGATCTCCGACGAGACGTTCGCGGAATGGCAGCAACTCTGGGACAGCCAGGCGACGCTGCGGACGTGGCCGGCCGATCTGGGCGACGACTTCCTGCCGGCCGTGGCCTCCCTCGCTCCGAATGGACGGCTCGAGCGAAAGTTTCTCCTGCGGTATCAGAAGCTCGTGCCCCGGTTTGCCCGTTCACTGCCGACGAAAATGGGCGTCAAGGAAGAAATGGTGGGAGTGTCGCCGCCGCCGGGCCAGCCTCCCGGAGCGGCACAGCGGCCCGGCGTGCCGCCCGCTGCCGCCGGCTTCGCGACGACCTGGAATGCCGCCGACCAGAAGACGCTCTACGACTCATTCGTCTGGGACGTGCCTCCGTCCACAACGCAAGTGCTTGCGGCCCAGGAGGAGCTCTGGGTCTATGCCGCCCTCTGCGACCTGCTCGGCCAGTTCAACCAGCGGAAGCAACAGCCGGGCGGCCGCACCCTGCCGATCGCCTCCATCAACGAGCTGGCCGTCGGCTATCGGGCTGCCAAATCATCCATGGCAGCCGCCGAGTCCAAGCGAATCTTGATCCCGGTGGGCGGTGAGCAGGTGGCCGCCGAGGGGGGGCCTGTCGATGCGGGCGGCGAGCCGCCGCCGGGCGAGGATCCTTCGGCGGCTGGGGGCGAAGCGGCAGTGAATCCGCGGTTCGAGCCGGGTACGAAGGTCACGGATGAGAATGCCTATCGCAACTTGATCTATGTCGATTTCAACGGCAGGCCGCTGACAGCCGCCCAGTTGGACACCGTGCCCGATGCGAAGATGCTGCATCTGGTGCCATTCGTCTTCAAGGGCGTGGTCGACCAACGCGAACTCGACGCGCTGCTCGTCGCGCTCGGCTCGGCCGGTCTGCCGATCGACGTGCGGCAGGTGCGGATCAATGCGGGGGCGAGTGGCGGCCCGGCCGCGGGTGGCGGCGGACAGCCAGGGCCCGGCGGTCCGGCACAGGCCCGCCGGTATGACGTGCAGGTCGAGGTGCGGGGCACGGTGGCGCTGGCCACTCGCCCTGAAAAGGCG
>JBILVW010000231.1:0-5064 GCA_044370205.1 Pirellulales bacterium
GCAGCGGCCCCGGCGCCGGAGGAAGGAGCATGAAGCGACCGTCGATCTCGTTCAACAAGGATGCCCTGCTCGACTTCCTGCTGAAGCACGGCGAGAAGTTCGTGGCCGCCGTCGTCGGCCTCGCCGCGGTGTGGCTCGCCTGGAGCGGGATCAACGCGCTGCGACTGGAGTCGGTGCGGCCCAACCAGCTGCCACAGGCGATTCAGACTGGTGCAACGCAGGCCAACACCCATATCGGAGCGGTGCCGGAACTGCCGGCCGATCTGCTCCCGTCACATCCCTCGCTGACCACCGAGATCGATGTCTGGCGGAATGCCAAGCCGGCCGAGGCCCGCGGTCTGGCCATTCTCGACAAGCCGCTCTTCGAGGCCCTGGCAGGGCGGCCGAAGCCGGCGGTGCTCACCGTGCAGGATCTGCGAGCCGTGTCTGGGATCGCCGTGCTCGAGGTGAAGCAGGCGGCCGCGGGAGCCGGACCGACGCCGGACGGCCGGGCGGGCCGGCCGCCACGCCCCGGCAGGCAGCAGGCTCAGGAACAGCCCGCGGCCGAGCAGCCGCCAGCTGAGCAGGCCACGCAGTCGCAGTCGGGGCGCGTCGTGCCATACGTCATCGTGACCGGCCTCATTCCGGTCGCCAGGCAGCAGGGTGAGTTCGACCAGAAGTTTGCGGAAGTGGGCTTCCGCGATCCGAAGCTCGACACACCGGTGTGGACCGACTTCGAGATCGAGCGGACGGTGGTCGAAGCGGGCAAGGAAGCCTGGCAGAAACTCGACCAGGCGAACGTGCTCAAGCAGCGGATCGCGCAGTGGGCGGCGGCCGAGCCCAATCGCGTGCCGGCTGCGTTTCAGCTGACGGCCGAACAGGACGGCCGAGATCGCAGAGCGACGCCCTTCGGCTTCTGCGGCCTGTTGCCGACGAGGATCGACGGGCCTTGGGGCAGCGAGCAGTTTCATCCGATCGTGCTCGAGGCCGTGCGAAAGGAATCGGCCAGGGCCGCACCCGGGCAGCCCGCGGCGGTCGAACAGCAGCAGCCGCAGTCGGGATTCGTGGAAGGGGGCGATGGGCCCGCGGCATTCGCGCCGGCGCCGACGGAGCAGCAGCCCCTTCCGGACGGCGGCCCGCTCCAGCCCGGCGAAGAAGTGCCAAAGGGTCCGGCGGAGCGGATGTTTCGCTTCATCGACACGTCGGTCGAGCCGGGCAAGACCTACCGCTACCGCGTGCGACTGAAGGTGCGGAATCCCAACTTCGGCCTCGACCCACAGCTGCTCGCCGAGCCGGGGCTGGCGGCCGACCAGCAGCTGGCCTCACCGACGAGCGAAGCCACCGCGGCCGTGCAGGTGCCTGATCCCATCGCGATGCTTGTCGGCCCTCTCGCTGCCGACGACGTCAAGCGGCTCAAGCTCAAGCCGGGCATGTTCGAGCTGCTGGTGATGGCGCCCTCGGCGAAGACCGGCAACTACTCGCTGCGGAGCGTCGTGACGGAAGTCGGCGGACTGGCCAACGTGGATGAGTCGCTGAACAAGGCCAATGACCTGCGGTCGAAGGGGGAAAAGATCGCGACCAACCGCATCCTGCTCGACGTGATGGGGCAGCAGGCCGACCCCGCAGCACTCGGGGCCACACGTGGCGTCCGCCAGGCGAAGCCGCAGGCGACCGGGCCGACCGAACCGCTGGAGATGATCTTCATGAAGCCGAACGGGAGCATGGAGTTCGTGTCGGCGGCGGAGTCGGCCACGCGGATCGCCCGCTACGGCGACACGCTCTATCCGCCGGAGACGGCGCCGACGGACGGGCCACCGGGGTTCGCCCCGGGGGCCACGCCTTTCGAAGGGGGCGGCTTCAATCCCTTTCCCACACCGCCGCCGAGGTAGCCGCACCATGTTCGTTCGTCGTTCATCGTTTGCGGCGATGCTCTCGGCCTGCCTGGGCGTCGCCGTGACCTGCTCCGCCGTCGATGCCCGCGGCCAGGCCGCCGACTGGACGCAGTTGGAGCGTTCGCAAGAGCTCACCGACTACCGGCTCTCGCTCCGCGAAGGGGGCTTCGACGCGAATGCCAGGGCGTTTCTCACGAACATGGCCCTCCCACAGCTGGGGCTGCCCGCCAATAGCGGCTCGATCGAGCGGGTGCGACGCCGCATGCGAGAACTGCTCTGCGGCGATGCGGCCTCCGATCCGAAGGCCGTCGATGCGGCCCTCCAGACGATCACCGAGTTTATGATGGCGGCCACCCGCAACGACCGGGAAAAAGCCGTGGTGCGGATCAACGCGCTGCTGCTCGTGGGCGAACTCAAGGGCAAGGATGGCAAGCCGTGGCCGGCGGCAGCGGCACCGCTGGCAGCGGCGGTGGCCGACCCGAAGATGCCGCTGCCGCTCAAGATCGTGGCCGCCCAGGGACTCGACCGACACGTCGAGGCCGCCGGCCCGGCGGTCGGACCGGGGGTGGGCCCCGTGCTCGTGAAGCTGCTCGCAAGCCTGCCACAGGCGACGGACCGGACGGCCGCCGACTGGCTTACGGCCCGGGCACTCGCGATGATCGCCGACCTCGGCGCGGCCGCGCCGCCGGAGGCCGCCCCGCTCGCCCTCGCGATTCTGGAGGATGCCTCGCGGACTCCGATCATCCGTAGCCGCGCGGCTTTGGCCTTGGCCGCTACGGCAGCGAAAGCCCCCGGCATCGATCAGGCCAAGGCGGTGGCGGCCTGCCGCGCGACGGCGCTGGCGACGCTCGAGAAGGAGAAGGCCAGGGGAGAGCGGGCGAAGGAACTCGGCCTGATCGGGTCGGCCGCGCAGCCCGGTCAGCCCGGATTCGGCGGCTCACCCCCAGGCCTCGATGGGCAGGCTGCCGCAGCCTCGGCGGTGCCGGAAGCCGCCGGTCGCCGCGTGGCCTGGGAACTCATGACGCTCGCGCGAGCCCTCGGTGGGGCCGACGGCAAGCAGGGCATCTCCGCCTTGAAGGGTCAGGATCAACAGGCCGCCCAGACGCTGGGAGCCACGCTACGAGAGGCGGCGACGATGATCGACGCCACGCCCGACGAGACGGCGATCCTCGACGCCCTGGCGATGCTCACCGGCGGCCCCGCGCCGGCCGCCCGCGAGGCGGCGGCTCCCGCGGAAGACGCCGCGCCGGCCGCCACCCCGGCCGAGCCCGTTGTGAACCCGTTCGGCCAGTGAGCCAAGTGGCCCACTGCGTAAGAGAAGCCCCCATGCGGAAGCAGGGGGATCATTGCGGCATCCACCCCAAACATCCCCCGGCTTGCGCCTGGGGGCTTGTATGAAGGAAACGAATGCGGCAAGCGGCAGGGGCCATGAATGGCCCCGCCGCGCTACTTCTTGATCAGGTCCTTCACCGTCATGCCCGACGGGATCATCGGCAGCACGTGCGACTGATAGGGCACCTGCACGTCGAGCAACGCCGGACCCGGCGACTCGATCATCCGCTTCAGGGCCGGCACCAGGTCCTGCTTCTCGGAGATCGTCTCCGCCTGCCAGCCGAAGCCCTTCGCGATCGCCACGAAGTCGGGGTAGCGATCGCACGGCGAGATGCCGTCGCCCTGACCGCAGGCCTCGGGATGGTCGATCGGGCCGAGGTAGGTGTGGGCCCGGTTGCCCTTGAAGAACCGGTCTTCCCACTGCACCACCATGCCGAGGTGCTGGTTGTTGAGCAGCAGCACCTTCACCGGGATGTTCTCCGTGCGGCAGGTGGCGAACTCCTGGATGTTCATCAGGATGCTGCCGTCGCCGTCGATATCGACCACGAGCGAGTTCGGGCAGGCCACCTTGGCCCCCATCGCCGCCGGCAGGCCGAAGCCCATGGTGCCGAGGCCGCTGGAGGAGAGCCACGTGCGCGGGCGGCGGAACGTGTAGAACTGCGCAGCCCACATCTGGTGCTGGCCCACGCCCACGGTGATCACCGTGTCTTGCTTCGCCGTGAGCTTCGAGAGCTCCTGAATGGCCTCCTGGGCGAGAATGCCGGGGTAGCTCGTGTCGAAGGAGAACGGATCCTCCTTCTTCCACTCGGCGATCTCGGCATGCCACGGGCCGAGGTCGGCCGTGGGCTTCTCCACGATCGCGTTGAGCTGGCCGAGGGCCGCCTTCACGTCGGCCACGATCGGCACGTGTACGAGCTTGTTCTTGTTGATCTCGGAGGGATCGATGTCGATGTGGACGATGAACCCGTGGCGGGCGAAGGCCTCGACCTTGCCCGTGACGCGGTCGTCGAACCGCACGCCGATGGCGAGCAGGAGATCGGCCTCGTCCACGGCGTAGTTGGCATACACGCTGCCGTGCATGCCGAGCATGTCGAGCGAGAGCGGATCATCACCGGGGTAGGCACCCAGGCCCATGAGCGTCATCGTGACCGGGATGCCGGTCTTCTTCGCGAGCGTCCGCAGTTCCTCGGCCGCGTCCGACGCGATCACGCCGCCGCCCGCGTAGATCACCGGCTTCTTGGCCCGCTTGATCGCGGCGGCCACCTGGGCGATCTGCTCGGCCGGGGCCGGCCTCCGCTGCTCGGGCTTGTAGCCCGGCAGGTTCATCGGCACGTCGTAGTCGGGCTCGATCTGGGCGAGCTGGATGTTCTTCGGCAGGTCGACGAGCACGGGGCCGGGGCGACCGGTCGTGGCGATGTAGAAGGCCTCCTTCATCACGCGGGCCAGGTCATTGGCGTCGGTGACGAGGTAGTGGTGCTTCGTGATCCCGCGGCAGACCTCCACCATGGGCGTTTCCTGGAACGCGTCGGTGCCGATCACGCTCGTGCCCACCTGCCCGGAGAGCACCACCATCGGGATGCTGTCGAGCTTGGCGTCGGCGATGGCCGTGACGAGATTGAGGGCCCCGGGGCCGCTGGTGCCCATGCACACCCCCGGCCTGCCGGTGGTGCGGGCGTAGCCCTGGGCGGCGAAGGCGCCCCCCTGCTCGTGCCGCGGCAGGATCGTGCGGATCTGGTCCTTGTAGCGGGTGAGCGACTGGTGGAGCGGCATGCTCGCCCCGCCCGGATAGGCGAAGATCACGTCCACGCCGTGGCGGATGAGCGACTCGACGACCACGTCGGCCCCTGACACGAAGGCGGCG
>JBILVW010000334.1:0-3686 GCA_044370205.1 Pirellulales bacterium
GAAAGCCACGGTGGCCTTCACCGGTGATCTCGACGCCGACTTCAAGGCGCTCGAGGGGCCTGAGAAGCCGGCGTTCGAGAAGCAGGCCGGCTCGCGGGTGCGGGTCGCCATGGCCCGCGACGACGCGAACCTCTACGTCGGCTGGGAGGTGCAGGATGAGAGCCCGTGGGTGAATGGCGCCGACGCGCCCGAGTTCATGTATGCCCGCGGCGACACCGTCGACCTCCAGCTCGGCACCGACCCCGCGGCGGATGCCAAGCGCACGGAGCCCGTGAAGGGCGACCTGCGGCTCTCGATCGGCAACTTCCAGGGGAAGCCCGCGGCCGTGGTCTACCGCAAGGTGGCCGACGAGAAACGGCCCAAGATCTTCAGCTCGGGCGTCATCAAGGAATATCCGATGGACAGCGTCGTCACGCTGACGGATGCCAAGGTGGAGGTAAAGGTCGATGCACAGCAGAAGCGGTACGTCGTCGAGGCCGCGATCCCGCTGGCGTCGCTCGGCGTGAAGCTCGCGAGCGGTGTCGCCCTCCGCGGCGACTTCGGCGCCACGCACGGCGACAAGTCGGGCAAGGACACGTTGCTGCGGACCCACTGGAACAACCAGTCCACCGGCCTCGTGAACGACGAGGTGTTCGAGCTCCGCATGGAGCCGACCAACTGGGGCGAGATCACGTTCCCGTGAAAAAAAAGCGCCGGCCACCAAATCCGGGTAATGTGATCCCTTTGGGATTTTTGCAACTCGGCGAGCGGGATGCGGGATTGATATACCGGCTGGGATACTAGGAGCGGAGGTTGCACGATATGAGGCGAGCCCCTCGAACTGAACACGGCGTGAGAATCATCCCGTTCCTCCTCGGCGCCGCATGGCTGTCTTTGGCGTGCCTGTCTTTGGCGTGTTTGGATGCAGCGGCCGCCCCGCCACCATTTCCCCCGAACGCCGCGCACGAAAACGTCGCACCGCTGTCGCTTCCTCAGGCGGAGCAGGCTCCCTTCGGCACCGACCCGATGCTGCTGGTGCGGGGCAAAGCCGCCTGGCAGAACGTGGGCAAGGATCCTGAGACCCCCCTCCGCGAAACGTATCCCCGCGTGCCGGTGAACGAGGCCTATCCGAGTTGGTTCATCCTGGTGTGGCCCGAGCCGATCGCCCTCTCGGCCTTGCGGCTCGAGTCCAACGCCGACGTGTTGAAGTTCTATGCCTTCACGGGCGGCGAAAAGGAAAATCCCGCGCTCGCGTCGGACAGCCAGTGGGAGCGGCTCCAGGTCAGCGAACAGAAGCGCAGCGGAAAGGACCGCGACTCCGTGATCCGCGAGGTCGTGCTGCCCGCCGACGTGAAGACCCGCGCCCTCAAGCTGAAAATCCTCGAGGTCCGGCCGCGGAACAGCCCCGTGGCGAAGATCGACGAATTCGCAGTCTTTGGCGCACGGCCGACCAAGGCCTTCGAGGACGTGAGCCCGATCCCGCCCGTGGCCGTCGGCTGCGACTATCCGGCGTCCGGCGAGGCGGCGCTCGTCGTGGAGGATTCGAGCGGCAAGCGGATCCGCAACCTCTTCGCGCAACTCGAGCGAAAGGCGGGCCACCAGGACGAGCCGTGGGATCTCAAGGACGAGGCGGGCAACTACGTCGCGCCGGGCAGCTACCGCATCCGGTTCACCGTGGGGCCGAAGCCCGAGCTCGTCTACCAGATGACGCCCTACCCGAATGTCGAGAACCATTCGCCGGAGAGCGCGCCCTGGCATCGCGGCCCCAAGGATGGCTGGCTGGCCAACCACTCAAACCACACATCCGTCTGTGTGGTCGGCGACCGGCTCTACATCTCCGCCGGGGGCACGGAGGGGGGCCATTCCCTCATCGACTGCGACCTCGACGGCCGCAAGGCCGGGGGCAACGTCCCGGGGACCTTCGTGGGGTATCGGCGGCTCTTCACCGACGGCACCACGTTGTTCTTGCAGACGACCAACGGATTTGTCAGCCGCATGGATCCGGCCAACCGCAAGGCGGTGGATGTCGTGAAGCTCGACCAGGGGCCCGCGCGGAAAGGACAGGTCGTCGGCATCGCCGCCCGGGAAGGCAATATTTACGCAGCGTATTACGCCCGGCCCCCGCGGCTCGATGTTGCGACCCGCGTCGACCTTGTCGATCTCGCCGCATGCGCGCCAAAGCTCCCGGCCAGCGTCAAGCGGACCGACAATTACGGAGCCCCGCTCTCGCCCCAGAGCGACTTCCTGAGCTTCCTCCGCCTGCGGGGGGATTCCGTGGCCGGCGATGCTCGCAACACGCTCTATCTCGAATCGACGAAGGGCAACGGCCCCCGGCAGCACATCGTGGTGGCGTTTCGCGAGCCCGTGGGGCTCGGGAGCCTCGTCTTTCCACGGCCGGCCTCGGGTGACATCGCCTTCACGGCCAGCGTACTCAAGCCCGACGCCCCGTTCCCGCCCAACCCGCGCCGCGAAGCGGACTGGCAGCCGGTCAAGCTGCCCGACCTCGTGGCCTGGAACTGCGTGCCGCTGCCCGAACTGATTCGCACGCGGGCGCTGCGGCTTTCATTCAGCAACCCCGACGCCGACCTGCTCGGGGACGATCCCGACGACGACGGGCCGTCGCTCGGGGCCGGCGTCGAGACCGAGGGCGGGGCTGAGGAAGCGGAAAAGCCGGAGGACGGATGGTTCGGCCGGCTCGAGGGGATGCGGCTGCTGCGGGCCCGGTTCGAGAACGTGGCGCCTGCGGGGAGGGTGCGGGTGAGTTCCGGCGTCTACGATCCGAAGACGGGCGAATGGGACGCGAAGCGTTCCGCGCCGCTCTCGGAAGATGACCCCGGCGTCTATCTGCTCGAGTGGGACAAGCCCCAGACGCTCGCGGGGCTCGCCCTCAAAGAAGTGGACGGCGAGATCACGAAGGTCGACGTCTTCTCCGGAGACGGCACCCCGGAACTAGACGGTATGAATGGCTGGAAGACGGTCGGCGAATACCGCCAGCAACTCCGCAGCTTCTACCAGCCTGGTGTCAACAACGCCGACGCGCTCTACCTCGACGGCACGGTGGACTTCGGCGAGGACGTGACGACGAAAGCCGTGCGGCTGCGGGTCGTGAAGCAGTGGGGCGAGTCGAAGGACCGCCCGAGGGGCGTGCGGCGGGACCGCGGCGGCCGAAACATCGAGCCCGCCCGCTGCCGGATCTACGGCGTGGCGGCCCTGCGTCCGCTCGGCGGTGACACGCCGATCGACTCGCTGGCCTACCAGCGGCTGGTCGTCTTCGACGGCACGAGCGGCAAGCAACTCGCCGAAAAACCGTCCGCCATTACCGGGGCCATCGAGTTTCGGCAGAAGGACGGGGCCCTGTTCGGATTCGTCGGCTCGAAGCTCATGCGCATCGGCGATGATCCCGCGAAGCCGGAGGCATTCGTCGGAGACATCAAATCGCTCACCGGCATCATCGGCAACGGTGCCGTGGCCTTCGATCCCGCGGGCAATTGCTACGTGTGGGATCATGCCGACGACCGGCGGCAGATCCGCGTCTACGACCAGAAGGGCACGTTCCTGCGCAGCATCGGCACGCCCGGTCGGCGGCAGGGCGGCCCCTACGACCCGGCGTTGATGGACGATGTGATTGCGTTGGCTACAAGCGCCAGGGGCGACCTCTACGCCGTCTCTCCGCACGACAACCCGCGCCGCACGGCCCATTTCAAGCA
>JBILVW010000307.1:0-4026 GCA_044370205.1 Pirellulales bacterium
GGCGTGCGGCAGACGACCGACACGCCGCGGCCCACCAGGCTCGGCGTGTTGGGCATCACGCGGATGATCCGCTTCGAGCCGGTGAGCCGGGCGAGGGCGGCGGTCGAGAGACCGGCCACGATCGATACGACTACCGCGTCGGCCAGAAGTGAGGGCCCAATCTCTGCGCAGGCCGCGGCCGCCTGCTGTGGCTTGATCGCGAGCATCACGAGCCGCGCGGCCCCAGCTGCCTCGGCTCCGCTCGCGGCGAACCGCACGCCCGGCACCCGGCCGGCCAGCCGTTCCCGGGCAGGGGCATGCGGGTCGAAGACGGTGATGTCGGTGGCCGAGAGCAGGCCGGCCTTCACGAAGCCCTCGGCCAAGGCTAGCGCCATCTGGCCGCCGCCGATCAGCGCAATCCCGCGGTCGCCGGAAGTCGTGTTCATTTCGTGGCTCCTGCTGCTGCCGTGTCGAGCGCCCGCTCCACGGCGTCGAGGTCGAGCCGGCTCACCCAGAGCTGGCTCGAGGGGCCGCGGCCGCCGCCATCGCTGCGGCTGGCCGTCCACATCAAGAGCGAGCCGTCGGGGGAGAACGAGGGGAGTACGTCGGCTCCCTCGTGGTCGGTGAGCCGCACGGGCGGGCCGATCAAGAAGCCGCCGTCACCGGACTGATACCGGGCGATCCAGAGGTCGTAGTTGGGCCGCTTCGTCGGATCGGAATGATCGGCGCCGGTCCAGATGAGCCACGGCTTCGTCGGATGCCAGTACGGCGCCCAGCGGACGCCGTTGCCGCTCGTGAGGGCCACGTCGCCGCTGCCATCGGCCCGCATCACGTGAATCTGAAGCATGTCCTTCTCGATCCGGTCGGTCCGATAGGCGATCCACGTTCCGTCGGGCGAAAAGAACGGCCCGCCGTCGTAGCCCGCCGCATTCGTGAGCTGCTTCACGCCCGAGCCATCGGCCTGCATCACGTAGATGTCGGCGTCGCCATCGCGGTCGCTTACGAACAGCACCTGCGAGCCGTCGGGCGAGAACGAGCACTCCGCGTCGTAGCCGGCCGCCTCGGTGAGCCGCGCGAGCCCGCCGCCGCCCACGAGATCGGCGACGAACAGATCCATGTGCGGGTCGAAGTCCCACTGATACCGACGCCGGCGGCCGCTCTTCGCATCTTCTTCAGCCTGCTTGCGGGCCGCCGCCTCGGTGGCCTCAAGTGCGGGATCGAGGTGGCTCGAGGCGAAGAGCAGCTTCGTGCCGTCGGGCGAAAACCAGGCACACGTCGTCCGGCCCCTGCCGGGGCTCACCCGCGTGGGCGGCGTCGGCCGCGGCGCCGTCGGATCGAGAGCCTGCACGAAGATCTGATAGAAGGGATAGCCGACGGGCACGGCCTGATAGGCGATCCGCCGGGCGTTGCCGTTGAAATACCCCTCGCCCGCCTTCTGCATCCCCTCGGTCACCTGCGCGGTCGGCCCCAGAAACTTCCGCTCCAGCTCCGAAAGCTCCGCCGCCGAAAGCCCTCGGCTCAAAACAAGGCCCGCCAGAATCACGACATTGCAGTATTTCATGGTTCCCCGGAGTATAGAGACTTGTGATGACCGATGCTGACGATCGAGGGAGGCTCGAGGGTCGGCGAAAGCTCGAGGAGCATTGGGCCGCCGCGGCCCACCGCGACGAGACTTTTGCCGCCCGCGAGCCGGCGCGCAACCAGTCGCCACCCCGTAGTCGGCGCTCGACCTCGGAGGCATGCCCATGAAGATCTACACGAAGACCGGCGACGCCGGCGAAACCGGCCTTTTCGGCGGCCCGCGCGTCCGCAAGGACCATGCGCGGATCGAGGCCTTCGGCACGGTCGATGAGCTCAACAGCCACATCGGCATCATTCGCACCCACGACGCCGCGGCCGTTTTCGACGACCTCCTGCGCCGCGTGCAGTGCGAGCTCTTTGATCTGGGAGCCCAGCTTGCGACGCCGTCGGGGGCCAACGAGCGGATCACGATCGCCCACGTGGAGGCGCTCGAGCGGGAGATCGACTCGCTCGAGCAGACGCTCGAGCCGCTCGCCTGCTTCATTCTTCCCACGGGCACGCCCCTGGCCGCCGAGATCCACGTGGCCCGCACCGTCTGCCGGCGGGCCGAGCGACGGGTGGTGACGCTTGCCGCCGAGTCGGGGGCCACGATCCCGGCGAATGCGATCGAATACCTCAACCGGCTCGGCGACATGCTGTTCGTGATGGGGCGGGCCGCCAACCGACAGGCGGGCGTGCCCGACGACCCGTGGATTCCCGCCTGACGCAGGCCGTCGCATGAACGCCACCACGGCGCCGCTCTTCCGTCCGGCCGTGGGCCGCGCCGCCGGGATGCTCGTCGACCTCCGCACGCGGATCGCCGCCCAGCATGCCGCCGGCGGTCCGGGCGTCTCGACCTGTGCCCTTGCGACCGACCTCTTCGATCGGATCGTGCTCGAC
Source organism: Pirellulales bacterium (assembly GCA_044370205.1). Taxonomy (GTDB): domain Bacteria; phylum Planctomycetota; class Planctomycetia; order Pirellulales; family UBA1268; genus QWPN01. Next base: position 2,440 of record JBILVW010000307.1, read on the forward strand.
GTGTGGGAGGGTGTGCTCGTCGCGCTGCCTGCATCGCAGGCCGAGGGCGTCCGCAGTGGCGTGGCCCTCGTCGCGATCGGCGGCTTCGGCCGTCGCGAGATGGCCCCCTACTCCGACGTCGATCTGATGCTTCTGCACGACGGGGCCGACCGCGGGCTCGTGGCCGACGTGGCCCGCCAGCTGATGCAGGATCTCTTCGACGCCGGACTCCAGGTGGGGCACAGCGTGCGGACCGCGGCGGAAGCCTGCCGGCTCGCCTCGGGCGACGCCACGATCCTGAGCGCGGTCTTCGATCTCCGCACGCTCGCGGGGCGGCCGGAGCTGGCCACCAGCCTCGCGGCCCGCCTGCGGTCGCTCGTGCGCCGCTCGCCGCGAGCCCACGCCGCGCGGCTCGTGGCGGCCCGTCGCGACGAGGCACAGAAGTTCGGCCAGACCGTCGCGCTGCTCGAGCCGAACGTGAAGCGGTCGGCCGGCGGCCTCCGCGACATCCAGCTCGTGCGGTGGCTGGCGCTCGCGCTGCACGAGGCCGAGTCGCTCGACGACCTGCAGCTCACCGGTGGCATGTCGCGCCGCGACGTCGAGGCCCTCAAGACCGCGGCCGACTTTCTGATGCGGGTGCGGAACGATCTCCATCTCGCCTCCGGCAAGGCGGCCGACGATCTGACCCGCGACCAGCAGCTGCGGATCGCCCAGGCCCGCGGGATCGAGAGCCGTGGCGGGCTGCTCGGCGTCGAGCGGTTCATGCGCGACTACTTCGGCCACACGCGGCGGGTCGCCCAGATCCTCGAGGCGGTCGAGCAACGCGGTGTGCAGCCGAGCGTCTTCCGCCGGTTGGCGACCGGCGTGCTCGGACACCGCGTCGAAGGCCTCTATCTCGTCGGCCCGCGGGCGGTGGCGGCGGCGCCGGGCTGCGTTGATCGCGTGGCCGGCAGCCTCGCGGCCATCGTGCGGCTCGTCGAGCTCGCGCTGCTCTACCGGATGCCGATCGATCCGGCGACCTGGGAGGCGGTGCGGGAGGGGGTTCCGGCGCTGCCCCGCGAGGCCGATGCCGCGGCCAAGGAGGTGTTCCTGAGGCTGTTCACCCAGGCCGACGGGCTGGCCGAAGCCCTGCGGCGGCTGCACGAGGCAGGCGCGCTCGAGATTCTGATTCCGCAGTTCGCCCACGCCCGACACCTGCTGCAGTTCAACAACTATCACAAATACACGGTGGACGAGCACTGCATCCTCGCGGTGCAGCGGGCCACCGAATTCGCCCGCGACGACGGCTGGCTGGGCTCCGCCTGGAACGAGCTCACCCGCCGCCGGCCGCTGCTGCTATCGCTGCTCATCCACGATCTTGGCAAGGGGTTCGTCGAGGATCACAGCGAGGTGGGGGCGCGGATCGCCCGCGACGTGGCGGCGAGCTTCGAGCTGCCGGCCGACGAGGCTGAGATCATCGAATACCTCGTGCTCAAGCATCTCGCGATGGCCCACCTCGCCTTTCGGCGGAACACGGGGGACGACTCGATCGTGGTCGCCTTCGCCCGCGACGTGGGCTCGCCGGAGGTGCTGCGGCTGCTCGCCCTGCTTACGGCGGCGGATGTCTCG
>JBILVW010000306.1:0-4026 GCA_044370205.1 Pirellulales bacterium
GGAGGACCGAGGGCTCTCGACGAGAGGCTCTCGGCTAGTGGCTCTCGACCCGGCCACCGTCGCGCGGCCGCGTCGAATCCTCTTCGATGCCGCCCTGCACGCCGCGCTTGAACTCGACGATGCCTTCGCCCAGCGATCGCATCACCTTCGGCAGCCGCGAGCCGAACAGCAGGAGCACGATGCCCGCCACGATCAGCAGCTCCATGGGGCCGAGACCAAACATGGCGAACATGGGCGAGGCGTACACGTGGCGATCTCCGTATCGGGCGGCAGAATGCTGGCGTGCCGAGGACGTCCCGGCCGTCGCACGCGACCGGCGACACTTGAAGTGTAGTTTTCGTCGGGGGGCGGTCAAACTCCGGGCATTGCGACCCGTGCAATCGGCACGACCGCACGCCGTGAGACTCAGGGGCGAGCCGCCAGCCGGCCCGCCTGGCGGTGCATCGGCAGGTAGCGGTAGTAAACCTCGAGCGTCATGGCCGCCAGCGCCGTGGAATAAACGCGACCGCCGTGGCCGCCCCACACCGGATCGGGATCCCAGCTGCCGGCGAGCGCGCCGCCATCACGCCGCTGGAGTGGCAGCAGGGCCGCCTGGAGGGCCGCATTCCAGCGATCCCACTGCGGGCCGCCCGCATGAAACGACGCGAGCGTCGCGTAGTACCAGGCATAGGCGTTGGGGCGGCTGCGATCCGGCAGCGAAGACCCGATCAGGGAGAGGGCCTCTCCGGCGGCTGGATGATCGACCGGCATGCCCAGGAACAGCCGGCAGACGAGGGCCTCCGCGGTCATCGGCATGTTCGGCCGCTCGCCCGTGCGGTAGGCGGCGAGGCCGCCGGCTCGTCCTGAGGAGACACTCTGGAGAAACACCCGACTGCGGGTCTCCGCCGGCTCGAGCCCGCCGACTCCCGCCTGCCGCGCACTCGTGAGCACCATGACCTGCCAGCCGAGCTGGCTCGTGTCGCCGCGGTCGCCGGCCGCATACCGCCAGCCACCCGTGACCGGATGCTGCATCGCCAGCGTGTAGCGGACCGCGCGGTCGAGCGCGGGCCGCAGCGACTCGTCGGCCGTCAGCGCCGTGCATTCGGCGAGGGCGAGCGTGGCCATGCCGTGGCAGTAGAGCGCGGCGAAGAACTCCGCACCGCCGGCCAGCGAGCCGTCGGCCCGCTGCCGCGACAGGAGAAACCGCAGTCCGCTCTCCACCTGTCGGGCATGGGCGCCGTCGCGGTGGGTGCTGCCGGCCCCGAGGAAGGCGAGCAACGCGAGGCCGGTCACGCCATGATCGGCCTGGGCTCCCACGCCCGAGTGATGCTGGCCGCCTCCTTGTTTCGACCGGCCGGCCCCGTGTCGCGCTGCATCCCAGTGGCCGTCGGCCGACTGTGCCGCCGCCAGCCAGGCGAGCGCCGCCTGCACGGCCTGCTCGGTCTCGACCGAACCGCCGCGGGCTGCGGCCGCCGCGGCCCGCCGCGACTCGGCGCGATCGGCATACACCTCGGGCACCGCGGGCTTCGTGTCGGCCACGGCGGCCACGGCCTCGGTCGCTGCGTCCGCTGCTTCATCGCCGTGGGGCTTGGAATCCGGGTCGGGCTCGGCGACCACGTCGAGCAGCGGCACGAGGTCGGGTGGGGCCCCTTGAGCGATCGGCACGACGGCGGGCTGATCCGGGGCTTCGGCTGGCGGATCGACGTCGGCCACGGCGTCTGCGGTCGTGGCATCGGCGGGGGGCGTCTCCGCTGGCTCGTCGCAGAGCACGACCGTCATCGTCATCGGCCCATCGTCGCGGGTGCCCCACGAGGCGGGCGAGAGGCCGCCCACGAAGACGCAGACCACCGCGAGCACCGCATGAATTCCGACCGAGAGCGCCACGCACTTCTCGAGCGTGCGCGACTGCAGCCAGCGGGTGCGGACGAGTACGGCGATGCCGCAGGCCGCCGCCGCCGCGATCACCCCCCAGACGATCCAGCTGGCATGCATCGTGAGCCGACGGTCACCGGCGGACCGCTCCCGTCCGGGGCTGCACGGAGATCGCCACCCGGCGGACGCCCGCCCCGCGGCAGGCCTCGTAGATCTCGGCCATCCGTCCGTGGGGCACGGCCCGCTCGCCGCGGATCATCACGGCCACGTCGGGATTCGCCTCGCGGATGGCGGCCAGCCGAGGCCGGAGCTCGTCGATGGCCAGTGCCTCGCCGCCAAGCCGCACGTCCCCCTCGGCCTCCACTTCGACGATCTCGGGCCGAGATCCATCGACCGCGGCCGCGGCATCGGCGGGGGGCAGATCGAGATCGAACTTCCGCTCGTCCCCCGAGAACTTCGTGGCGCACATGAAGAAGATCGTGAGCACGAGGATGACGTCGATCATCGGCGCGAGATTCGGCGCCGGATCCTCGTCGTCGGAGAGACGCACCAGCGGCATGACGTCACCCCGCGGCCCGGCGTTTCGGCGTGCCGAGCGCCTCGTCGGAGATCTCGTCGATCACGAGCTGGCAGGTCTCGTCGAGACGCATCGCCAGCCGGTCCACGCGGCTGGTGAACACCCAGTGGAGCACCATCGCGGGGATCGCCACGAGCAGGCCCATCGCCGTGGTGATCAGGGCCTCGCCGAATCCGCGGGCGAGGAGGTCGGGGCGGCCCATCGCGCCGGCGCTGGCGACGTCGTTGAACGAGCGGATGAGGCCGAACACGGTGCCGAGCAGGCCGAGCAGCGGCCCGATCGTCGATACGCCATTGAACACGCGGCGGTAGCGACGGAGGTGGTTGAGTTCCCGCTCGCAGGCGTCGATCGCCGCCTGCTCGATCTCGACGGCGGGCTTGCCCCAGCGGCGGATGGCGGAGGCGAACACGCGGGCGGCGGGGCTGCCATTCTCGTCGCACACGTCGAGCGCCTCGCCGCGGGTGATGTCGCGGGCCTGCAGCCGCTCGATGAGCCGCGCGACGAAGAGCTTCGGCACCACCCGGCTCGTCCGCAGGTTCACCGCCCGCTCGATGCCAAAGACAGCGAGCGCGAACGAGCAGCCCAGCAGCGGGATCATGAGGATCCCTCCGTCACGAATCGTGGCGAGGAGGTTGCCGGTTGGAATCACCTTTCCCGGAGGTGGCGCATCGGCCGCTGGCGGCGCGGCCGCCACGCGGAGCGGCTCGCGGGCCGACTCGCCGCCGGCCCAGGCGCGGGGCGTCTGGGCCGAGGCGCGGCTCGCGACCCCGAGGCATGCGAGCAGGAGCGCTGCCGCGATCAAGGCAGGGGAGTGCCGCTGGGGTCGGGTTGGCGCGGAGATCCTTCTCCGTCGGGCGGCCATCGGGGAATCCCCGGCGTCGGAATCGCGGCCGCGGCATTCCATCCGTGAAATGCTCCGCCGCACCTCGGTCATCGACGCGGTCGGTCGACAGAACGGCCCTATTCCGCGCGGCCGGCCTCGGGCGGCACGATTGCTACGACCAGCAGCGTAGGGGGCGATCTCGCGGGAACTGGGGATGCCTCGGGGACGTCGTGGATGGAAGCCCTGAGCGCGAGCGAGGGGATCCCGCGGCGGGAGCCGCGGACGGGGTGGAGTTGTCACGACGCGGCCGACGCTTCCGCGTCGGCGATCCCCCGGGCTCCCGCCCGGGGGCTTTTATGTCGTCGGCGCGACGCTCGGCTGGAGGCCACCACCCCCACGGCGGCCTGGAGGGCCGCCGCGCGAACTAAAAGTTCGCGTCGCAGCCCGTGTCGACGTCGCCCACCATGTGCATGTGGTCGTGGTCGATGTAGAGCACTTCCTGGCAGTCTTCGTCCACCAGCGTGTGCGGCACCGGCCAGCCGATTCGCTTCACTTCCTGGAAGTAGACGGTGCACTTGTAATGGGCGTGGTGCAGCTGCACGGGGCCCACGAGCGGGATGTGGCGGGGCGGATCGACGTAGTCGGAAATCTTGCACTTGGTGATCCGCACGCGGTTCCGCTGCACCTCGTAGAGGAACGGCCAGTTGCCCTGGACGGGGCGGGCCTTCTCGAGGGCCCGCATCACCTCGTCGTCGCTCGGCTCGTCGAGCGCCTC
>JBILVW010000305.1:0-4026 GCA_044370205.1 Pirellulales bacterium
GAGCACCCCGATCTCCTGCAGGGCAACCGACCGTTCCTCGAGGCCGTCATCGCGGGGCGGCTCGTGGTGTGACCAGCGGGTCATAGAAGCCCCTGGGCGCGAGCCCCGGGGATCCCGCAAAAAAAAGCCCCTGGGCGCGAGCCCCGGGGATCCCGCAAAAAAAGCCCCTGGGCGCGAGCCCCGGGGATCCCGACGCGGAAGCGTCGGCGGGTTGGAATCGTCGGCGACGCGTCCGCGGCTTCCGCCGCGGGATCCCCTCGCTTCCGCTCAGGGCTTGGATGGGTCAGGATCCCCTCGCTTCCGCTCAGGGCTTGGATGGCTCAGGATCCCCTCGCTTCCGCTCAGGGCTTGGATTGGCTCAGCGCTTGGATGGGCGGCGATGGCGCCACTCACTCGCCCGTGTCGGGCTTGAAGATGAGGCCCTGCGGTTCCTGCGGCGGCGGGAGCTGCGGTGGATTGGCTGCGGTGTCGAGCAGGTCGCGGAAGCGGTTGGGCTTGGCGGTGATCGGCTCGTCGACCGTCGCGGCAACCGGTGTGACCGCCGGATCGAACCGCCGCGGCGGCTCACTCGCCCGCACGGCCGCGAGCCACTGTTCGAGCGTGAGCCGCTCCCGGGCCGAGAGCGGGGCCGCGACGATCGCACCCTTGGCTGCCGTCGCCGGATGGCGCACCGCGAGCGCGGCCACGAGCTGCTGCGGCTCACGGTTCGGGCCGATGGCCTCGAGGAATGATTCGAGATTGGCAAGCGTGGTCGTGCGGTCGAGGCTGCCGCCGCCGAAGCCCCGCTGCAGCCGTGGGGCGGCCGCGGCCGGCCCGCCGTGACAGGCGCCGGCGGCGCACTTGTTGAGCAGCAGCGGCTGCACGTGACGCGTGAACTTCGCCACCAGCGGCGGCGGGAGTTCGGCCGCGGCGACAGGCAGGCTCGCGCCGCAGCCCAGAACCGCCAGCAGGAGGATCGCCAGCAGGACGCGGAGGTGGGTGTGCCGCATGATCGAGGGGGCCAAGGGATGGCTGGCGCGGGGAGCGGACCGATCGGGGCGGGACGATAGGCCTGCCGGGCCACGCTTGCAAGGCTGAACCAGGCAGATTCGGGCTCTCGATGGGAGACGGCGAGTGCCGTTGTGAATGATCCGAAAGCCTATTTAGACTGCCAGTCGTTCATTCACGTCATTCACAACTGGCACCACTGGCGGAGAGCTTCGGCGATGGAAAAAACGTTCGTGATGTTCAAACCGGATTGCGTCGAGCGCGGGCTCGTCGGCCGGATCCTCTCGCGGTTCGAGGAGAAGGGGCTGCGGCTGGTGGCCATGAAGATGCTCCGCATCACGCCCGCGATGGCGAAGCAACACTACGCCGAGCATGTCGAGAAGCCGTTCTATCCGGGGCTCGAGGAGTTCATCACGGCGTCGCCCGTGGTGGGAGCCGTGTTCGGTGGCCCGGAGGTGATTCGCGTGGTTCGCGAGATGCTCGGTGCGACGAGCGGCCTTAAGGCGGCGGCCGGCACGATCCGTGGCGACTTCTCGTCGAGCCGGCAGATGAATCTCGTGCACGCCTCCGACTCGCCCGAGTCGGCCGAGCGTGAGATCAAGATTTATTTCACACCCGCCGAGATCCTCGACTGGGATCCGTCGCTGGCCTGCTGGTTCCAGGCGCCGGGCGAATTGTGAGCCCGCGTTCATGAGCACATTCGTCTTCGGGCATCGCAATCCCGACACCGACGCGATCTGTTCGGCGCTCGCCTACGCCGATCTGCTGCAGCAGACGACGCGGCCCGACGCCGTCGCGGCCTGCTGCGGGCCGCCCAACAAGCGGACGGAATACGTGCTCAAGCGGGCAGGGCTCCCCGCGCCGCGGCTCGTGATGGACGTCCGCCCGCAGGTGGAGGACGTCTGCCGCCGCGGCGTGGTCACGGCGTCGTTCGGCGACGTCTTCTACGAGGCCTACCAGCGGATGAAGGAGGGCGACCTTCGGGCCATCCCCGTGGTGGACGACCACCGGAAAGTGGTGGGCGTGCTCTCGGTGCTCGACCTCATGGATCTGTTTTTCCACGAGGCGGCCGACGTGACGCTCGCGCGGACGGTGTCGTCGAGCCTGCAGAAGATGTGCGACGTGCTCGGCGGAACGCTGCTCCACGCGGTCGAGCCCGACCGCCGCGACGAACTGCTCGTGATGGTGGGGGCGATGAGCGCCGAGGGATTCACCGAGCGGATGCAGCGGTATCCCAGCGAGCGGCTGATCGTCGTTTGTGGCGACCGGCCCACGATCCAGTTGCCGGCCATCGAGCGGGGCGTGCGGGCGATGGTGATTACCGGCGGCTTCAAGGTGTCGAGCGGCCTCGTCGAGCTGGCGAAGCTGCGGGGCGTGTCGCTGATCACGAGCCCTTTCGATACGGTCAATACCACGCTGCGGCTCAAGTCGTCGCAGTTTATCGATCCGGTGGTGGCCCGCGACGTGATCACGGTGCAGGGCCGGGCCACGGTGACCGAGGCTCGCGAGCTCGTGGAGCGATCGACGCAGCCGGTGTTTCCGGTGGTGGGCGACGACGGCACGCTCGTGGGACTGGCGTTCAAGACCGACCTCATCAGCCCACCGAAGCCGCAACTTGTGCTCGTAGACCACAACGAGCTGGGGCAGGCGGTGGCAGGGGCCGACGAGGCCGAGATCGTGGAGGTGCTCGACCATCATCGGCTGGGGGGCGGTCTTAAATCGACGCAGCCGATCCGGTTCGTCAACGAGCCGGTGGGCTCCACCTGCACGCTCGTGGCCCGACAGTTCCGGGCGGCGGGCATCCTGCCGAAGCCGGGGATCGCCCTCTGCATGGCCTCGGGAATCATCTCCGACACGCTCAACCTGCGGTCGCCGACGACCACCGACGTGGATCGCGACATCCTCGGCTGGCTCAAGGGGCTCTGCGGTGTCGATCTCGACGCCTACGCCTGCGAGTTTTTCGACATCGGCTCGGCGCTGCGTTCGAGCACGCCGGCGGAGGTGATTCGCGAAGACTGCAAGGAGTTCTCGGAGCAGGGGGTGAAGTTCTCGATCTCGCAGATCGAGGAGAACGGTTTCGACCTCTTCTGGGAACGCAAGGACGACCTGCGGGGAGCGCTCGAGGACTTCGCCAAGCGAAGCAAGCTCGCCTTCTCGGCGCTGCTCGTCACCGACGTCGTGACGAACGGGTCGCTGCTACTGCTCTCGCAGGAGTCGGCGGCCTGGGAAGACGTGAACTACCCCCGGCTCGATCGCGGGCTCTACTCGCTGAAAAACGTGGTGAGCCGTAAGAAGCAGCTCCTCCCGCTGATCACGCAGATCATCCAGGCCTCCACGTAGCGACGATCACCCGCCCCATACAAGCCCTGAGCGCGAGCGAGGGGATGGCGTTTGGAGTTGCGCGATCCCCCGGCTTGCGCCTGGGGGCTTTTATTCGCCCATACAAGCCCTGAGCGCGAGCGAGGGGATGGCGTTTGGAGTTGCGCGATCCCCCGGCTTGCGCCTGGGGGCTTTTATTCGCGCATACAAGCCCTGAGCGCGAGCGAGGGGATGGTGTTTGGGGATGCAGGATTCCCCAACCCCCTCACCGCAGCTTCCCCGCCGGCGTATCCGCGGCGAGTCGCTCGATCATGTCGCGGCAGGCCCGATCGACGGCCGTCTGCCACTGACCGTCAGCAAGCCCCGCGTTCATCTCGGGGCGGGCGTGGGCGAAGATCACGTCACGGGCGCTCACGATCAGCGCCCCGAGACCGGCGGCGTGAAACGCCGTCTGCACGTCCGAGGCCCTGCCTCCCTGGCGACCGAAGCCGGGCACGAGCAGCCAAGTGTGCGGCATGGCCGCCCGCAGCTCGTCGAGCTGCGTGGGCCAGGTGGCGCCCACCACCGCGCCCACCGCGCCGTAGCGGCCGCCGGCAGCCGTCCGCATCGCGAGCTGTTCCACGCCCGCGGCCACATGCTCGTAGATCGTCCTGCCGTCGCTCCGCAGATCCTGGAAATCCTTGCTGCCGGGGTTCGACGTCTTCACGAGCACGAAGATGC
>JBILVW010000308.1:0-4005 GCA_044370205.1 Pirellulales bacterium
TCGGCTTCATCAGCCCGATCCGCCGCGCGTCGATCAGCTCCTTCGTGTCGGGCGTGAGCGGGCAGTGCAGGCTCACGACGTCGCTCTCGCGGAGCAGCCTCTCCAGATCGACACACTCGGGATCGCCCCCCGGATTCCGCCGATGGGCGAGGATTTTCATCCCGAAGGCCCGCCCCACCGCGGCCATGCTCTGCCCGATCCGGCCGTAGCCCACGATGCCGAGCGTGAGCCCGGCGAGTTCCACGAGGTCGCCGTCCCAGTAGCAGAAGTCGGGGCAGGCCGACCAGCGGCCGGCCCGCACCGTCTGGGCATGATGGCCCACGTGATTCGTGAGTTCGAGCAGCAGGGCGAACGTGGCCTGCACCACGTTGGGTGTGCTGTATTCCGGCACGTTGCACACCGGAATGCCTCGCTCCCGCGCGGCCACCGTATCGACACAGTTGTAGCCCGTCGCGAGCACGCCGATGTATTTCAGGTTGGGCAGCGCCTCGATCTCGGCCCGCCCCACGACGGCCTTGTTGGTGAGCACGACTTCGGCCTCCGCCGCCCGCGCGACGATCTCGCCGGGGGGCGTCCGCTCGTGCACCGTGAGCGAGCCGATGGCCTCGATCGGCTCCCAGGAAATGTCGCCGGGGTTGTTCGTGTAGCCATCGAGCACGACGATCTTCATGGCCGAGGCTCCCGAATGCAGTAGAGGGCGTCGGACGAGCGGATATAGAGCGAATCGCCCGCGACGGCCGGCGTTGCCCAAAAGATCTCATCGGTGTCGCCGAGGGACGATTCGGCCAGCACCTTGAACTCCGGCCCCGCCTGCACGACGACGGTCTTGCCCTTCTCGTTCACGAGATAGATCCGGTCGCCCACCACGAGCGGCGAGCCAATCGCCGACGTGCCGCTCGGCAGCCGCTTGCGATACAACTCGGCCCCCGTGCGCTTGTCGAGGCAGACGGCGATCTTGTCGAAGAAATAGAGCTGCTCGCCCACGACGACGGGCGACGGCATCCCCGCGCCCGACTTCGTCCGCGACCAGGCCACGCGGTCGCTCGCCTTCTCTCCCTTGGGGAGCGTGAGATCGCCCGTGCCGCCCCCCTTGATCGCGGCCGCCGGCGCCTTGCTGCCGGGGCTCGACGTCCCGAAATACACAGTCTCTGCATCGGCCACCGGCGAGCAGGCGAACGACGTGTCGATCCCGCCGAACCGCCACCGCTCGGCGCCATCGGCGGTGGCGAAGGCGACGATCGTCCCCTGCCCCGCCGTCACCACCTCCTCGACGCCGGCATTCGTCCAGATGAAGGGCGTGCTCCACGACGTGCCCTTGGGCCCCGTGGCCTTCCAGACATCGCGGCCCGTCGCGGCGTCGATGCAGAGCAATTGCCCTTCGTCTTCGTTGTATCGCTGGATGAAGAGCCGTCCGCCGTGCAGGAGCGGCGAGGAGCCCGTGCCGAACTGGTTTTGGATCGGCTGCGGGCCCAGGTCGCGCCGCCAGCGTTCGCCGCCATCGCGGTCGAGGGCGACGAGCACCCCGGCCGCGGCAAAGAACGCATACACGCCGTCGGCCGCGGCGCAGGGCGTCTCGGTGGCGAACGTGTTCGACGCATGCTTGCCGAACTTCGGCTTCACGTCGGCCACGGTCTGCGACCAGATGATCCGGCCGTCGGCGGGATCGAGGCAGAGCACGCGAAACTCGAGCGGCTCGCTCGGGGCGGAGCCCCAGCCCCAGGTGGAGAGCGACATCACCCCGCCGCTCATCCCGCTGGGCCGCTTGCCGTTGTCGGCCACGGCGGTGGTCACGTAGATCCGGCCCCCCGCGACGACCGGCTGCGACCAGCCGCTGCCGGGGATCGGCGTCCGCCAGGCGAGATTGCGGTCGGCCGCCCAGTCGAGCGGCACACGGGTCGCAGCGGCCGTGCCGAGCGCCGCCCCGCCGCGAAACTGCGGCCAGTCACCCGAATCCGCAGCCGCAGCCTGCAGCACCAATGCCGTTGCCCCGGCCACCAAGGCCACTGCCCAGTTCGCTCGCCGCATGTCATCACCTCCGTGAGATGCCGCACCGTATCACACGAGCCGACACCGCGGCCATCGCAGGTGTCAGAACGGGCATGCCTGAGCGTATGCCGCAGCTACCGGGACTTGTCGGTATGATAGACAGCGGTTTACGAGCAATGTTTCAGCGGTGTCACGGGCTGCAATGCCGTTTTACTTTTTCGTGTGGACGCCGGAGATCGTGGAGCATCTTGCCGAGCACGGTGTGACCCAGGACGAGTTCGAAGAAATTGTTTCGATACCGGAAGGTGAGACTGCAAGCCGGTCAACCGGCAATCCCCTGGCATTCGGCACGACGCGTTCGGGACGAGTACTCTGCTGCGTGTTCCGGCGACTGGACGACATGGTGATCGAGCCGATCACTGCCTTCGAGATCGAGGATTGACATGAAGCTGACGACGCAACAGCTCGACGAAGTAAGGGCTGCGAGGGTGGCCGGGAGCCGCAGGGCATCCGTGCAGTTCACCGAAGAGCAACGCCGGCTCTGGCAGCAGGCGGTGAACGAAGAGGAACTCGCACGGCAAGAGACCTCGCGGCAGATCGTCCGCATCAGGGCAGCCGCTGCGCCGAGCGGTTTTTTGGGAGATCTTAGGCGGGCGATTGCCGTGACCAGGATTCCAGATGCCGAGTTGGCGGCAGCGATCGGCGTGGAAGTCGCGCGGCTCGCAGCCTTCCGCGAAGGAGACGATGAACTCTCCGCCGATGCGATCGAACGCCTTGTGGCGGCCCTGAACCTCCGACTCATGCATGAGATTCCAGGGCCAGCGGCAGGTTGATCGAACTGGGCCGATGAATCCGAGCCGTGCAGTGATTCAAAACGGACACGCCGACCGCCACTCGACGGGCCGGCCGTCGGCCGGATGGGCGACGGCGAGCGACGTTGCGTGCAGCAGGAGCCGGGAGGCTAGCGAGAGCGATTCCTCGTCGGCGTACAGCGGGTCGCCGAGGATCGCGTGGCCGAGCGTGGCCATGTGCAGCCGGATCTGATGCGAGCGACCGGTGATCGGCTCGACCTCGAGCCGCGTTCGATCTTCGAGCGACTCGAGTATCCGCCAGCGAGTCTGCGACGGCCGCCCTGCGGCATGATCGATCCGATACCGCGGCGGCCGGGCGAGATCGCGGGCAATGGGCAGATCGACGAGGCCGCTCTCCGCCGCCGGCACGCCCCGCACGATGCACTGATAGGCCTTCTTCACCTGCCGCTGCTCGAACTGCCGACTCAGTTCCCGCTGGGCGTCGGCGTCGAGCGCCATAAGCATGAGGCCGGAGGTGTCGCGATCGAGACGGTGCACGACGAGTGCCGCGGGAAACAGCCTCTGCACGCGGCTCGCAAGGCAGTCCTGCAGCTCGGGCCCGCGGCCAGGCACTGCGAGCAGCCCCGACGGCTTCTCGACTACGAGCAGCCGATCGTCGCGATGAATGATGCGGTCGATCATAAGCAGCCTGGGAAACGAGCGGTCGGCTTCCAGCCGCTTCGCCGCTATCTCGAGGCCGGCGATCGACTTTCGACCGTGGTCAACTCACCAGATCGTCGCGACAGGGTACATCGCGATGGCGCGGTCAGGGGTCACCACTGCCAACCTGTCTCGCATGGCGGTCGCCACGAGGATCCGGTCGAACGGGTCGCGATGGATCAGAGGCAATTCAGCTGCCGCGCAGAGGAGCGCGGCGTCGAGGCCCTCGGCCGGAAGCGTGAGGCGATGCCGGCGGGCCAGGCTGATGCAGTAGTCGAGAGGCGACAGCGGCAAGAAGAGCTTTCCGGCTTTGACCTTGATCGCAAGCTCCCACGGAATCACAGGGGAGATGAACGCCAATCCGCCCGCGGCCAGCGATTCAGCCGCTCCAGGCGAGAGCGTGCCAGCAGCCAGGTGAAGCAGGGCGCTGGTGTCGAGCAACAGCCTCATTGAAGTTCCGGCGGCCACTCGTCCGCAGCGAGCGGCTCCGTCGGGTCGTACCCCGGAG
>JBILVW010000032.1:0-13962 GCA_044370205.1 Pirellulales bacterium
CAATCGCAACCTTCCCTTCGACCAGTTCACGATCCTGCAGCTGGCCGGCGACCTGATGGCGAAGGAGGCCGAGGGTGGCCCCGACGACGTTCTCGAGCGGCAGATCGCCAGCGGCTTCAACCGCTGCAACATGACGACGAATGAAGGGGGCACGATCCCGGAGGAGTATCTCGTGCTCTACACCCGCGATCGCACGGAGACGACCGCGGCAGTCTGGCTGGGCCTCACGGCGGGCTGTGCCGTCTGCCACAACCACAAGTTCGACCCGCTTTCGCAGCAGGAGTTCTACGAGCTCGCCGCGTTCTTCAACAACACGACGCAGAATGCGATGGACGGCAACATCCAAGACACGCCGCCGATCGTGGTGGTGCCCAAGGCCGAGGACCGGCAGCGGTTCGCGGCGCTCGAGAAGGAGCTGGCCGCCGGGCGGAAGGCGGTTGAGGATCGAAAGCGTGCGGCGCGGAAAGAGTTCGATGCCTGGATCACGACCGCGACGCCCGACGTGGTGGCCAAGGCTGCGCCGCAGGACACGCCGCTCGTCGAGATCGATCTGCTCGAAGGCGAGGGCACGAAGACGCGGGCCCGGCTCGTGGGCAAGGACACCGACCTGCCGCTGACCACGACGACGAAGTGGCAGGCGGGACCGAGTGGAGCGGGAGCGCTTCTGCTCGACGGCCGGGCGGCGGAGCTCGCCACGAGCGGCGACTTCGAGCACGATCAGCCCTTCAGCGCCACCTTTTGGATCCGGCCGCCGGCGAACGACACGTCGTACGCCGTGATTGCCCGGATGGACGAGGCCAATGCCTTCCGCGGCTGGGATGCCTGGGTGCAGGGCCGCCGCGTGGGCATGCATCTCATCCATTCGTACCCAGAGGATGCGATCAAGGTCATCTCATCGGCACAGCTCAAAGCCGATGCCTGGACGCTCGTGTCGGTCACCTACGACGGCTCGGGCAAGGCTGAGGGCGTGAAGATCTACTACGACGGCAAGCTCCAGAAGCCGAAAGTCGAGACCAACACGTTCAAGAAGAACACGATCAAGACCGACACGCCGCTGGTGATCGGCGGTCGGTCGCAGGCGGCGACGGCGCACGGCGTGGGCCTGGCAGGGATCGAGCTCTGGGGCCGGGCGCTCTCGGACGGCGAGGTGGAGGGTCTCTCCAGAGCCCAGGCGCTGGCCCAGGTCGTGAAGCTCGCCCCTGAGGAGCGGGTGAAGGCGGCTGGCGGGCTCTACGACTGGTGGCTCGCCAGTCTCGACGAGGCCTACAAGGCGGCCACCGCCGACGTCACGGAACTCGAGAGCGAGCATGCCGACATCCGCAAGCGGAGCACCGTGGCCCACGTGATGAATGAGAAGAACGAGATGGCGAAGGCCTACATCCTCGATCGCGGCGAGTATGACAAGCGGAAAGACGAGGTGAAGCCTGGTACGCCCGCAATCCTGCCAACCTTCCCAGCCGAGCTGCCGAGAAACCGGTTGGGATTGGCGAAGTGGCTGCTGCTTCAGGATCACCCGCTCACCTCGCGGGTGACGGTGAACCGGTTCTGGCAGGAGGTCTTCGGCACGGGGCTCGTGCGGACGACCGGCGACTTCGGGATCACCGGCGATCTGCCGAGCCATCCGGAGCTCCTCGACTGGCTGGCGGTGGAGTTCCGCGAGAGTGGCTGGGACGTGAAGAAGCTGTTCCGGCTCATGCTCACGAGTGCCGCCTACCGTCAGGCCGCGGCCGCGACGCCCGACAAGCTCACGAAGGACAACGCGAATCGGCTCCTCTCCCGTGGTCCCCGGTTCCGGATGGACGCCGAGATGGTTCGTGACGCGGCCCTCGCCTCCAGCGGCCTGCTCGTGAAGCAGATCGGCGGCCCGAGCGTGAAGCCCTACCAGCCCGACGGTGTGTGGGAAGCCGTGTCGATGGGGGGCAACACCTCGAAGTATTCCCGGGACAAAGGCGACGCCCTCTACCGGCGGAGCATGTATTGGTTCTGGAAGCGGTCGGCGCCGCCCGCCTCGATGGAGATCTTCAACGCTCCGTCGCGGGAGACCTGCACCGTGAAGCGAGAGCGGACCAACACACCGCTTCAGGCGCTCGTGACGCTCAACGATCCGCAGTTCGTGGAGGCGGCGCGGGTGCTGGCCGACCGGGCCATCCAGACCGCCGGCACCGACGACGCGAGAATCGACTTCATCGCGAAGCACGTGCTGTCGCGGCCGTTCGCGGCCGATGAGTTGGCGATCGTGAAACAGTCTCTTTCGGATCTCTCGGCTTGGTATGGATCCCATCCAGAGGAGGCCAAGCAGCTTCTCGCCGTGGGCGAAGCCAAGGCCACCACCGCCGATCCGGTGCAGCTCGCCGCCTGGACGATGCTGACCAACGAACTGCTCAACCTCGACGAAGCCCTCTGCAAATAACACGGGGAAGCCAGCATGAACCCGCCCATTCGTTCGCCACTCGATGAGCTCGGCCTCAACCTCACCCGCCGGCGGTTCTTCGGGCGGGGCAGTGACGTGCTCGGTGGTGCCGCCCTGGCCTCGCTGCTCGCCGAGGATGCGGCCCGTGGCAACAGCGACACGCCGCCCGTGGCCGGCGTCGAGCGGGTGCCGGGTGCCGTCGGCCCCCACTTCGCCCCCAAGGCCAAGCACGTGATCTACCTGCACATGGTGGGCGGGCCGCCGCAGCAGGACATGTTCGACTACAAGCCGGCGATGAATGACTGGTACGACAAGGACCTCCCTGAGAGCGTCCGCAATGGCCAGCGGCTTACGACGATGACGAGCGGCCAGTCGCGGTTTCCAATCGCACCCTCGAAGTTCAAGTTCGCCCAGCATGGCCAGAGCGGCATGTGGGTGACGGAGCTCCTGCCCTGGACGTCGAAGATGGTCGACGACATGTGCTTCATCCGCTCGATGCACACCGAGGCGATCAACCACGAGCCCGCCATCACCTACATGCAGACGGGCAACCAGATCACGGGGCGACCCTGCCTGGGGGCGTGGCTGAGCTACGGCCTCGGCTCGCTCAACAAGGATCTGCCCGCGTTCGTCGTGCTCGTCGCCCGGCCGACGAACAACGAACAGAACCAGGCGATCGGCGCCCGGCTCTGGGGCAGCGGCTTCCTGCCGGGCGAGCATGCGGGCGTGAGCTTCCGCTCGGCCGGCGACCCGATTCTCTACATCAACAATCCGCCGGGCGTGTCGGCCGAAGTGCGGCGGAAGACGCTCGACGGGCTCCAGGCCCTCAACCAGCGGACGCTCGATCAGCTCGGCGACCCCGAGACACAGACGCGGATCTCGCAGTACGAGATGGCCTTCCGCATGCAGTCGAGCGTGCCGGAGCTGACGAACCTCGCGGCCGAGCCGGAGAGCACCTTCGCTCTCTACGGCGAGGCGGCGAAGAAGCCCGGCACGTTCGCCAACACCGTGCTCATGGCCCGGCGGATGGTCGAGCGGGGCGTGCGGTTCGTGCAGGTCTACATCAACAACTGGGACCACCACGGGAACCTGGCCGGACGGCTCGTCAGCCAGTGCAAGGACGTGGACCAGGCATGCTACGGTCTCGTGCAGGACCTCAAGGCCCGTGGTCTCCTCGACGATACGCTCATCATCTGGGGGGGCGAGTTCGGCCGTACGGTCTACTCTCAGGGCGGCCTCTCCAAGGAAAACTACGGCCGCGATCACCATCCGCGGTGCTTCACGATGTGGATGGCCGGTGGCGGCTCCCGGCCGGGTACGATCTTCGGCGAGACCGACGACTTCTCCTACAACATCGTCAAGGATCCCGTGCACATCCGCGACTTCCACGCCACCGTGCTCGATCTCATGGGCTTCGACCATGAACGGCTGACGTATCGCTACCTCGGGCTCGACTTCAAGCTCACGGGTGTCGAGCACGCCCGCGTGATCAAGGAGCTCCTCGCGTGACGGCAGACGATGGGGAAGCGAAGCCGAGCCAGGTGCGGCCGCTCGACGCGGCCGAGCGGCGGGTGCTCGGCGTTTTGATCGAGAAGGCGAAGACGACACCCGACCAGTATCCGCTCTCGCTCAACGGCGTCGTCACCGGCTGCAATCAGAAGAGCAACCGCGACCCCGTGATGATGCTCGACGAAGAGCAGGTGATGCGGGCCCTCGCGAGCCTGCGGCACGCCGGCGCCGTGGCCGAGGTTTTCGGCAGCGGCAAGATTCCCCGGTATCGCCACCTCGCCTACGAATGGTTCGGCGTCGAGAAGGAGGAGCTCGCGATCCTCGGCGAACTCCTGCTCCGTGGCGAGCAGACCGAGGGGGATCTCCGCGGCCGTGCCAGCCGCATGGATCCGATTCCCGATCTCGACCTGCTCCGCGAGCATCTCGACCGGCTCGCCGCCAAGAACCTCGTCGTCTGGCTCTCCCCCCCAGGCCGCGGCCGGATGCTCACCCACGGACTCCTGCCGGCTGAGAAGCTCGAGAAGGTGCGGTCGCAGCTGGGCATATCGGCGACGGCCGTGGCCGCTCCGGCTGCGGAATCTCCGGCCCCGCCGCCCCGCGAATCCCCCGTGGCCACGCGAATCACCGAGCCGACTGCAGCCGAGCAGGATGCGAGTGAAGGCGAATCGCTGAGCGACCGCGTCGCCCGGCTCGAAGCCGAAGTCGCGGATCTCCGCGGCCGGCTCGAGTCGCTGGAACGCGACCTCGGCCGCTAAAGCGGAGCCGGCGATCTTCGTCTTCTCCGCGTCGGTCGCGGGTGAACCAGTTCGCACCGCCGTGCGTAGAACTCTGGTTGAGGAGGCAGCACGGTGGCCCACGGTTCAAGACGACTCGTGTGGATTCTGGCGGCGTCGGCGGCAGTCGCCGCGCAGATCGCTCCGTCGGCGTTCTGCCGCAGCTGCGACCTCCCCTGCTGTGCGGTCTCTGCCGATGGTCCCGCCGTTGGGGGCGAGTCCGCGGCGGAACCCGCCCGCGGCTGCCCGCTCTGTGCCGAGTCGGCCGCCCCGTTGGCTCGGTGTTCGGGCGACGCGGAGCCCTGTCGCTGCCAACTCGCCCCCAGGCAGGATCAGCCGCTTGCGCGGGCCCGGGGTGTTTCTCCGGCGGTCGACCAGGCCGATCAGGCCGCCGTCCCGGTGGTCGCGGACCTCGAAGTGCCACAATCGCTCGGCGTAAGCCGGGAGTATCTCGCGGCGTCGCTTGCCGTGCCGATCCGCCCTGTGCGGATCCTGTTTGGCGTCTGGCGGAATTGAATCGGCCACGGATCGTGGCCTTCCCACGCTCACGCGTCGTGACGTGGAGTGATCGATTCAATGTTCCGATGCGAATGGAGTTTTCCCATGAACGGTCTGATTCTCTGTGCGGCACTGGGGCTCTTCGCCTTCGTGCCGGCCCTCGATGCCGGCCCGACCGCCGGCTGCCCGGAGTGTGATTGCTGTGGCTGCTGTGAGACGGGGAGTTGCGAGTGCACGAAGTGCGGCTGCGACTGCTGCGTCGATGAGTGCCCAACTGCCGGCGTGAAGGCCGGGCAGGAGGGATGCTGCGGCTCCGGATGCTGCGGCAGGTAGCCGCCAGCGTGTGATTCGTGAATGTGGATGTGGCGGCGGGAGGCGCGGGTCTCCCGCCGCCCTCTGTTTTTGACGCGGAGCAGGTGCCGGACCCGCATCCACCGCTCAGGTTAGTCTGATGTGTTCCCAGGAGATTTCAGCAGCCCATGGCCACCGAACCGACCTGCTGCGGCTCGCACCGTCCCGCGCGTGCCGCCGTCGCCCCCGGCAAGGCAGACGCCGTCTACACCTGCCCGATGCATCCGGAGATCGAGCAGATCGGCCCGGGGGCCTGTCCGAAGTGCGGCATGGATCTGGAGCCGAAGACGCTGCAGGCCGGCGGCGACGACGACACCGAACTCCGCGGCATGGCCCGGCGGTTCTGGATCGCCTTGGCGGTCACGCTGCCCGTCTTCCTGCTGGCGATGCTGCCGATGGTCGGCGTGCCGGTGGATCGCTGGATCGGGTCTTCGGCCAGCCGCTGGCTGCAGCTCCTGCTCGCCACTCCGGTCGTGCTCTGGGCCGGCTGGCCGTTCTTCGACCGTGGCTTCCGGTCGCTCGTGACGGGCCACCTCAACATGTTCACGCTGATCGCCATCGGCACGGGGGCTGCCTATCTCTTCAGCGTCGCGGCGGTTTTCTTTCCCGAGGCCATCCCGCACCAGTTCCGGCACGACGGCGGCCCGCCCCTCTACTTCGAGGCGGCGGCAGTGATCATCACGCTGGTGTTGCTCGGGCAGCTGCTCGAGCTGCGGGCCCGGCATCGCACGGGCGCCGCCATCCGCGAGCTGTTGTCGCTGGCCCCGCCGCTGGCCCGCGTGGTTCGCGACGGCGAGGAGCGGGAGGTGTCGCTCGACGACGTGCATGCGGGCGACATCCTGCGGGTGCGGCCGGGTGAGAAGGTTCCCGTGGACGGGCGGCTCGTGGAGGGAGAAAGCTCGGTCGAGGAGTCGATGATCACCGGCGAGCCGATGCCCGTCGAGAAACGCCGCGGCGACGCCGTGATCGGCGGCACGCTCAACCAGACCGGCGGCTTTTTCATGGTGGCCGAGAAGGTCGGCCAGGAGACGATGCTCGCCCGGATCATCGGCATGGTGGCCGAAGCACAGCGGAGCCGGGCACCGATCCAGAAGGTGGCCGACTCGGTGGCGGGCTATTTCGTGCCCGCGGTGCTGGCGATCGCAGCCATCACGTTTTTCTTCTGGGCCGTCGCCGGGCCCGAGCAGCCGCCGCTGGCCTGGGCGCTGGTCAACGCGATCTCCGTGCTCATCATCGCCTGCCCGTGCGCGCTGGGCTTGGCCACCCCGATGTCGATCATGGTCGGGATCGGCCGCGGGGCGCGGGAGGGCGTGCTCGTGAAGAATGCAGAGGTGCTCGAGCGGCTGGAAAAGGTCGATACCCTCGTCGTGGATAAGACGGGCACGCTCACGGCCGGCCGGCCGGTACTGACCGAATGCATTCCGGTCGGGCCGATGACGGAGTCCGAGCTGCTGCGGACTGCGGCCGGCGTCGAGCAGAACAGCGAGCATCCGCTGGCCAGGGCGGTGGTGACGGCCGCGCGGGAGCGGGGCCTGCCCCTGCCGCTCGCGACCCGCTTCGCCTCCGTGACAGGGGGCGGCGCCCGTGGCAATGTGGACGGCCATGAGGTGCTCGTCGGCAGCCGCGGCTGGCTGTCGAGCGACGGGGTCGCCGATGTCGCCTCGCTCGCCGACCGGGCCGACGCGCTCGCCCGTCAGGGTCGCACGGTGATGCACGTCGCCGTGGACCGACGGCTCGCGGGCATCATCGCCGTTGCCGACCCGATCAAGCCCTCGGCTGCCGAGGCGATCCGCCGGCTGCACGCCAACGGCCTGCGGATCATCATGCTGACCGGCGATGCCGAGCCGACGGCCCGCACTGTGGCGGAGCAGCTCGGCATCGACGAGTTTCGCGCCAATGTGAAGCCGGAGGGGAAGCAGGCGATCGTCAAGTCGCTGCGGACCGAGGGTCGCACCGTGGCGATGGCCGGCGACGGCATCAACGACGCGCCCGCCCTGGCGGAGGCCGACGTGGGCATCGCCATGGGCACGGGCACCGATGCGGCGATCGAGTCGGCCGGGGTCACGCTCGTGAAGGGCGATCTGCGGGGCATCGTCAAGGCGATCGACCTCAGCCGTCACACGATGCGGAACATCCGCCAGAACCTGTTCTTCGCGCTGGCCTACAACGCGGTGTGCGTGCCGCTTGCGGCCGGCGTGCTCTACCCGCTCTCGAGCCACCTGCTCTTGAACCCGATGATCGCCGCCGCGGCGATGAGCCTCAGTTCCGTGTCGGTGGTCACCAACGCCCTGCGGCTGCGGTCGATGAGGATGGAGTCGTAGCCAGGAACGTGCAAGGGACCGGCTCGCCTGGCCGGTGCGTGCGCGGCCGCGGCGGCGACCCAGGAGAACGACACGATCGTGAGCCGGTCGCCGGGCTTGCCCAGGCGGGCATTCGGTCCGCGGGACTAGCCCATGGCGGCACCGATGGCGGTCAGCAGGAGGGAGGCGTGTCCGGCATCGCCAGCCAACCGCTGCGACGCCGCCGACGTTTCAAGGCGGGACGCAGAAAATCCGCATATTTTGAGGCTACACACCGCCCGGATTTGGAGACCAATCAACCTCTTCTGAAAAACGAATCATTGATGCCAAATCGTCAGTTTGTAATTGAAAAGTTCATGGAAAGTCGTTTTCCCGAACGGGAAAAAAGAGGTCTCAAAGACGCAGGAAGAACCAATTATTTCCCGTTCGGGATATTTTGTGGCATATTTGGTCGTGTGTCCTCGAATAATTCCCGCTCGGTAAAAAAATGAACCCTCGCTCACTGACCCCCGCCGCTGTCGGCGAGATTGTGCGATCAACACGAAAAGCCTGTCGTATGCGGCAGGACGAACTCGCGGGTGCCGCCGGAGTCGGTTTGCGGTTCGTCGTCGACCTCGAGGGAGGGAAGCCGACGGCGCAGCTCGGCAAAGCACTTCAGGTACTGGCAGCGCTCGGGTGCTCCGTCGAAATCACCCCTCCTACCGAGCCATTGAGCCGTAGGCCATGAAACGCACTCTCGACGTTTGGTGGGACAACAAAATCGTCGGCCAGCTGACTCAAGACGAGCATGGCGCTCTCGGTTTCGTTTATGCCCCGGCATGGCTTGCCGATACGAATACCCCACCCCTGTCGGCTTCGTTGCCAAAACGAGCAAAGGCCTTCAGGAAGAGGGAGTGCCGGCCTTTCTTCGCCGGCCTCCTCCCTGAGGAGAGTCAGCGAGAAGTCGTCGCTCAGGTGCTCGGTGTATCCCGCGCGAATGATTTCTCGCTTCTCGATCAGTTGGGTGGTGAAGTCGCGGGGGCGATTGAGCTGCTTCCCCCCGGACGGGATCCGTCCTCCTCGCCCCCCGAGTATTCCGCAAGGCGGCTCGATCATGCGGCGTTGATAAAGTTGCTTGATGATCTTCCGCTTCGACCCTTCCTCGCTGGTGAAAGAGGTCTGCGGCTCTCGTTGGCTGGTGCGCAACCGAAGGTGCCAGTGGTTCTCGTGGACAACGCGGTTGCACTACCGGCGCCGGGGCAACCCACCACGCATATCCTCAAGCTCCCGATCAGGTGGCTCAAAGGCACGACCGAAAATGAGGCGTTCGTGATGCGGCTCGCCGAGGCGGTCGGGCTCGACGTCGCCAAAGTCGAGCCTCGTGTCGCCTGTGGAAGGGCGTTTCTTCTGGTCGAACGATACGATCGCTTCGTCGGCGCTGACGGCCGCGTTCGGCGAATTCATCAGGAGGACTTCTGCCAGGCGCTCGGAATTGCTCCGGAAAACAAGTATGCCCAAGAGGGAGGCCCCGCATTCTTGAAATGCTTCACACTTTTGCGGGAAAGTTCCGCCGTGCCTGGACTGGACGTGCTCAAACTGCTCGATGCCGCCATATTCAACGTGATTGTGGGTAACGCCGATGCGCATGGAAAGAACTTCTCGATTCTCTACCGGAGTAGTGGTCCCCGGCTCGCACCACTCTATGACCTACTCTCCACCGCCTTCTACCCGGAACTCTCGGCTCACTTCGCGATGAAGATTGGAAAACGAACGACGTTGGGTGAACTAGACTCCACAGGGTGGGAACGATTTGCTAAGGACGCCGGCATCAGCTGGCCATTGGTTCGGCAGCGCGTTGGGGAGATCGCCGAGAAAATCGATGCCAAGATCGCGCCAGTAGCCACCGCGATGGCCTCACTCGAATTGGACCCAGCAGTCGTGAACGAACTTGCGACGTTGATCGGGGGGAGGGTTGCTCCGTGCGTAGCGAGTGCGACCAAGTAGCCACCCTCTCTCCGCCGCTTGCGGGAGTGCCGATCAACGTCACGGCCGTCGCGGTCGACGGCCACGGAATCCCTCGGGCGACCGGCGATATCGACTTGTGGGTTCGTCCGACCGCGGACAACGTCGCCCGCCCCCGGGCTCTGGGCTGAAGGAGAGGCGGGTTTCAACCCGGCGTTCAGGCACGCACTTCCAACCGGCGAAAAATGGGAAGCCAGTGCCCTGAGGGAGCCCTGTGAACGGGCATCCCGTGAATCGTTTCAGAGTCAAATTTGACGTGGTGCGGGGCAACGCCGATGATCTCGGCAAAGGATATCTTCGCGAAAGTCGCGAACGAAGGTCCGTCCGCTTCACTGTCGGAAAGGAAACCCATGTCGTTCCGAGTCCATCACTGCGCCGCTGTGTCATTGCGCCGCGCATTCGGTGTCATCGTGCTGGCGGCCGGCTGCCTCGTGGCTGCCTCGGCCTCGGCGAACCCGATCACGCTCGCGACGCCCGCGGGACTCAATCCCGGCGACCCGTTTCGTTTTGTCTTCGTGACGCTCGACACCGGGGTGAGGATCGACGCCTCGTCGAGTGACATCAACGTCTACAACGCCTTCGTCAACTCTGCGGCCGCCGGTGCCACGTTCGACGGCTCGGCCGTGTCGTGGAAAGCAATCGGTTCGACTGCCACGGTCAATGCACGCGACAACGTCGGCGGTTTCGGCGATTCTGTTCCCGTGTATCGCGTGGACGGCACGCTGGTCGCCTATGACTTGTCGAGCTCCTCTGGCGGTGGTTTTTGGGGCGGTAATTTGCAGGCGAGTATTTCGCGTTCGATCGACGGCACGGAGGTCAACGACTTCGTCTGGACCGGCTCGAACAACGACGGCACGACGAAATCGGAGCGAGAACTCGGCGCGGCTGAGTTCGCGGCGGAGGGCCAGAGCTCTTCAACCTCCAATTTTCTTGATAATGCGTTTTCCGACTTTCATGTCCGCAACGGGTTGCCGATGTTCGCGATGTCGGAGACGCTGATTGCCGTCCCCGAGCCCTCCACCTGCGCCTTGGCTCTCGCCGGGCTGGCCTGCGGCGGCTCTGTCGTTCGGCGGCGGCGCACGCGGGCCTGACGCGTCGAAGCCACGGGCACGACGTTCTGGGCGGCCTGAACGAGCGGCACGTCCAAGAGCGACGCCAGCCTGCAGCCCGACTTGATCTCAGCCCCGGTCCAGTTGGTGTTATCCGGCCGGGCTTGCTTCGCGTCCAGACTGTAGTGCCGCGTGTAGATGCCCCAGATCGCGTCCTTCTGGTCACGCCCGGGAAGATCGACGAAGAACACGCCGTCGAATCTTTCAGCACGGGCGAACTCAGGCGGCAGTTTCGAGGCGTCGTTGCAGGTGCCGACGAAGAAGACGTCCGACTCGTGATCGTTGAGCCACGTGAGCAGTGAGCCGAACACGCGGGCCGTCACGCCGGAATCTGTCTGGTCCGAACTCGTCGCACGTGGTTTTTCTGGGCGTTGTTGGCAGCCGTGTTCGCAGCCCTGACCGCCGTGTTCGCGAAGATCGGCCTCACGGGGATTGATTCCGATTTGGCGACATTGGTTCGGACGGGCATCATCGCGGCGGTCTTGGCGGCCTTCGTGGCGGGCACAGGCAAGTGGACGAATCCGCTGACGCTGCCGGGTAAGACGCTGCTGTTCCTGCTGCTCTCAGGGCTCGCTACCGGGGCATCGTGGGTCTGCTACTTCCGGGCGCTCAAGGTGGGCGAGGCTTCCAAGGTGGCCCCAGTCGACAAACTCAGCGTTGTGCTCGTGGCCGTCTTCGCCGTGCTCTTTCTTCATGAGCGGCCTTCGGTTCGTGAATGGCTGGGCATCCTCATGGTCGGTGCTGGCGTGCTGGTCTTGGCCCTGAAACGTTGAGTGAAAAAGTGACGGGCGTGGGTGCAGGGAGGCTTGGGCACCTCCGCCACACTCCACGCCCGTCACGTATGGGATCGCGGGGACACTTCGAGCCGGTCAGCACGAAGCCACGGCGGCGAACAGTTCGAGGTCAGACATACAGACGATCTCCATGGAAAAGGGGATGAAACACGGACAGGGAAACACAGGGACACCGGCCGCCAACGCAGCGGGCCAGAAGATGGGAAACACGCCCGGCAGCCAGAGGGGCGGACGGAGAGGGCGAGAAAGCCGGCCGCAGAGACGGTTTGGGCTGGCTAGCGCGGGACAGACTACGACTGGGCTACGCGTTTACGCCCGGGCCGCATTGAATAACCGGCCGATTTGCAGATCATGCTCATGGCCTCGGCGATTCGGGACGACTACCACAATGGCATCGAGTGGGGTATGGCCGCCGAGGGTTTCTGGGGGGTCAAGACAGCCCGACAGCGGGCCGAGTGGTGGCCTACGAAAAGGGCCTACGTTCCCCAGCCCCACGAGTAGTTGTTGGGGGTATTATTCCGCGATCGTCGGCTTGGGATCACCCTGCCAACCTGCGGAAATTGACTGAAAAACTGTTGCGAGTGAGACTGGGTGCAATGTCGTGATAAGTGGTTTATCGTTCGACGGAATCTGATAATTAGATTGTTCTCCCGCCGAAGGCTGCTCGCACCACGTATATGTACGGGCGTTCCGTCTACTGGTACAATCGACCCTCGATCCCGCCCCTACCGACCTGAGGAGCTCCGATGACGTTTACTGCCGTCTTCATGCCGGTGCCCGAGGGCTATATCGGATTTGTCGAGGAGATCCCCGGCGCCAATAGCCAGGGCGAGACGCTCGACGAGGTTCGAGAGAATCTTCGCGAGGCCGTCCAACTGGTTCTCGAAGCAAATCGGGAATTGGTAGAGCAAGCTCTTATCGGCCAGAAAGTCGAACGAGAGCCTTTTGAACTGGCTTCGTGATGAAACGGGTCGATTTGATTCGTCACATCGAGGCCAGCGGCTGTGCCTTTCTGCGCGAGGGCGGCAGGCACACGGTCTACGTCAATCCAACTGCACGGAAAGTATCCACGGTTCCGCGACACCGTGAGATCAACGAATTCATGGCGAAGAAGATCTGCCGTGAACTCGAGATCGACGAGCCCGGCAAAGCGAAGAAGCCCGAGCAGGGAGAACAAAGCGATGCAGCGGACTCGCGATAAAATCGGTCGTGATGGAAAGTCCAAGGTCGCGAGCCGCTGATCGCCAGCGTTCGATCACAGGAAGCCCAGAGCCAGAGCCGTATGCGGCGAGGGCGATTGGTTGTGCAATGCAGCTTGGCCGTGCAGCCGTTCGATCATGTAGAATGGAGCGTCTAAAGGAGACCCCCCGATGACGCTTGCTGAGTTGCTCCCGGCTTTGCATGGCCTCGCGAAGAGCGAGAAGCTTCACGCGATTCAGGTTTTGGCCGCCGATGTCGCCCGCGAAGACGGCGAGGTATTAGCCCCCTCCGAAGCACCTTACCCCATCTGGTCGCCCTATGATGCGTTCGATGGCGCGGCAACTCTCATGCGATTGCTTGAGCAGGAGAAGGCTGCGTGAGCGCTCCGATGCCGAAACGCTTCGGTTACTTCGAAGCCGATCCGGTGTTGGGCGTTGCCAGCGCCTTGCCCTACGTGCCCATCATGCTGCAAAAGGGTGATCGCAAAGTTCAGGTTTCCGCGCTGATCGATAGCGGCTCAACCCTCAATGTGCTTCCATTCGATGTTGGCGTGAAGCTTGGCGCAGTGTGGGACGAGCAGGTTGTGCCAGTTCGTCTTAGTGGCAACATGGCTGAATCAGAAGCGCGAGGCTTGGTCCTGACTGGGCAGATAGAAGGATTCGCGCCAGTCCGGCTGGCCTTCGCCTGGAGCAAGAGCAACCGTATTCCCGTTATCCTCGGTCAGACAAATTTCTTCCTTGAGTTTGATGTGCGATTCTGCCGCTCTCAGATGTTCTTCGAGCTCGCCCCACGTAGCAGCTCCTCTGGAAAATGAACAAAAACGGAAGATCGAACAACGCGATGCAGCGGACTCGCGATAAAATCCGGCGGTGTGGTTCGCGTAAGGTCGCGAGCCGCTGATTGCCGACGTTCGGCGGCAGGTACGCCTCGCAACGGGCGCCAGGTCATAACTGGTCTTCTGAGCGATCGTCGCGGTAGACTTGAGGAGTCGACGACTTCCTTCTCGAAGTTTGGAGG
>JBILVW010000309.1:0-3956 GCA_044370205.1 Pirellulales bacterium
GAGATCGCCGGCGGCGTGATGGGCTCGAAGAAGCCGGTGCATCCCAACGACGACGTCAACCGCGGCCAGTCGTCGAACGACACCTTTCCCACGGCGATGCACATCGCGGCCGTCGAGGTGATCCACGGGCGACTGCTGCCCGCCGTGCGGCAGCTGCGGGACGTGTTTCTCGCGCTCGAGAAGCAGCACACCGATCTCGTGAAGATCGGCCGCACGCATCTGCAAGACGCCACGCCGATCACGCTCGGCCAAGAGATTTCCAGCTGGCGGGCCCAGCTCGACGACCGGATCGCTGGCATCGAGCGGGCGCTGCCGGGGCTCTACGAACTGGCGATCGGCGGCACCGCCGTGGGCACCGGCCTCAACGCCCACCCACGGTTCGGTGACGTGGCGGCGGGCTACATCGCCAAGGAGACGGGCCACCCGTTCGTGTCGGCCCCGAACAAGTTCGCGGCCCTCGCGGCCCACGACGCGCTCGTGGAAGTGAGTGCGGCCGAGCGAGGGTTGGCGATGGCCCTGCTCAAGATCGCCAACGACATCCGCTGGCTGGCGAGCGGGCCGCGGTGCGGGATCGGCGAGATTTCGATCCCGGAAAACGAGCCGGGCAGCTCGATCATGCCGGGCAAGGTGAATCCGACGCAGTGCGAGGCGATGACGATGGTCTGCGCCCAGGTGTTCGGCAACGACGCCGCCGTGGCCTTCGCCGGCAGCCAGGGCAACTTCCAGCTCAACGTCTACAAGCCGGTGATGATCCATAACGTGCTCGAGAGCGCCGATCTCATCGCCGACGCCTGCGACTCGATGCGGATCCACTGCGCCACGGGCATCGAGCCCAATCTCGCGAGGATCAAACATCACCTCGACGACTCGCTGATGCTCGTGACCGCGCTCAACACCCACATCGGCTACGAGAAGGCGGCGAAGATCGCGAAGAAGGCCCACGTCGAGGGGACGAGCCTCGAGGCCGCGGCCGTGGCCCTCGGCTACGTCACGCCCGAGCAGTACGCGGCCTGGGTCGTGCCGGTGGAGATGACGCGGCCGCTGGCGACCTGAGCCGCCCGCGGGGCCATGAATGGCCCCGCGGGCGCTGAAGCTAGATCGCGGCCGCGGCGGTTTCGCCAGTGCGGATGCGGACGACCTCGGCGAGCTGCGTCACGAAGATCTTGCCGTCGCCCACCTGGCCGGTGCGGGCGGTCGTCATGATCTTGCTGATCACGGCCTGAGCCTCGTCGTCGCTCACCACCACCTCGATCTTCACCTTCGGCAGGAAGTCGACGGAGTACTCGGCACCGCGGTAGGTCTCGGTATGACCCTTCTGGCGGCCGAACCCGCGAACTTCCGTCACCGTCATGCCCTTTACGCCCAGGGCGTTCAGCGCGTCCTTCACTTCCTCCAGCTTGAAGTGCCGGATGATCGCTTCGATCTTTTTCATGGCTCGTCTCCTCGGTGTCGCCGCGCCCCGTCCGCTCGGAACCCGACTTGTCTCGCGTGGCCGATCGCAGCGATCGGCTCCTCTACCACGATTCTTATGCACCCGGCGTGCCAAATGAAATCTCGGCCAAAAACCGCACCATGCGTCTGGCCGACTGTCGCATCCCAGACGCGCGACCGGCTCACGAATTCGGCCCATGAGCCATGCAAACGACCGCGATTCAGGCCTTTTGAGCGGCTGTCGCGCCAATGCGGCGCCTGTCGCGCCCAACGCGGCTCGCGTCATGGCTCTTCACGAGACGGCGACAGACTCCAGCCCCGGTCACTTCCGGAACGTCGCCCCGTCGAGGCCATGCCCCTTCATGAGGCGGTAGAGCGTGCCTCGCGGCAGCCGGGCCTCGCGGGCGGCGGCCGACACGTCGCCGAGGTGCCGCGCGAGCAGGTCGCTCAGATACTGCCGCTCGAACTTGGCCACGTGCTCCGACCGCTGGGCAAAGAAGCCGACGGTCCCCGCCTCGGCCCCGCTGTTCCGCCCCGCCACGGCCACCACCTCGTCGGGCAGGTCGTCGATGCCGGCCATCGGCGACCGCGTCATCGCGATCGCCCGGCGGACTACGTTCTGCAGCTCCCGCACGTTGCCCGGCCAGTGGTAGCCCTTGAGAACCTGATAGACGTCGAGCGAGAGCCCACCCACCTCGCGGCCCATCTCCTGCGCGGCCCGATTGGCGAAGAACTCGGCGAGCAGGCCGACGTCGTCGCCCCGCACGCGAAGTGGCGGCAGGTCGATCCGCACCACGTTGATCCGATAAAAGAGGTCGCGGCGAAACTCGCCCCGCTCCACCATCTGGTCGATGTTTCGCGAGGTGGCCGCCACCACCCGCACGTCCACCGGGTTTTCCTGGCGGGCGCCGACGCGGCGGACCCGCCGCTCCTGCAACACCCGCAACAGCTTCGCCTGGAGCGGCAGCGGCAGTTCCCCCACCTCGTCGAGAAACAGCGTGCCGCCATCGGCGAACTCGACGAGCCCCATGCGGCGGGCATCGGCGCCGGTGAAGGCGCCTCGCTCGTGGCCGAAGAGCTCGCTCTCGATGAGCGCATCCGGGATCGCGCCGCAGTCCACCGGCACGAACGGCCCCGTGCTCCGCCGGCTCCGCTTGTGGATGGCCCGCGCGACGAGCTCCTTGCCCGTGCCCGTCTCGCCGGTCACGAGCACGTCCACGGAGCTCACGGCGATCCGGTCGATCACCGAATAGACCTCCCGCATGGCTGGGCTCTCACCCAGGAAGTCGTCGAAGGTGTAGGGCCGCTCGATCGCCCGCCGCAGCAGTTCCTCGGCGGCCTTGTGCCGCGAGGCGGTGAGCAGCCGCACGAGCGAGTCCTCGAGATCGGTCTCCACCCTCGCAATGTCGAGGTAGTCGCCGGCGCCCGCCTGCAGGCAGGCGCGGGCCGTATCGACGCTCGGCCTGGGGTCGATCACCACCACCGGCAGCTGCGGGTCGGCCTTGCGGACGGCGCCGTAGAGCACGTCGGCCGCGGGACCCGAACGGGCCGTGACCACGCCGAGATCCCACGAGTCGCGGGCCAGCGTGCCGAGCGCCTTGTCGAGCGTTGTTTCGACCCGCACGTCGAGCGGCTGGAGCCGGGCGCTCAGCCGGGCGTAGGGGAGCGCCGAGGCGCCTTCGGAATCGACGATGAGGATGCGGGGCTGCTGCACGTGCGGCTCACGGTGCCTGAGGGGACCGGGGAAACGTCTTCCGCGCCGGCCGCCTACCCACGCTGGACTGGAGAGAGTATGCAGCCGCATCGGCTCCCGGGCAACCCACCGCGTCGCTTCCGCAGCCCCGCCCCTCTGGTACATTCCAGCTTGATTCAAGCGAACCGCGGTCCAGGAGTCGTCGATGGCCATTGACAGCTACGCCCCGTGTCCCGGTGGCACCGGCAAGAAGATCAAGTTCTGCTGCAGCGAGCTCGTCGGTGACCTCGAACAGCTCGACCGGCTCGTCGAAGGCGACCAGATTTCGGCCGCACTCGACCAGGTGAAGCGGCTGGCCGAGAAGCATCCCGGCAAGGCCTGCCTGCTGGCCACGCAGACGAAGCTCGAACTCGCGTCCAAGCAATTCACCGAAGCCGCCGGCACGGCCCGACGATTCCTCGACGCCCATCCCGACAATCCGCTCGCCCTCGGCCAGTCGGCCGTCACGGAGGCAGTCGCGGGCCGCGTCCAGGAGGCGGCGGCGCTCTTCGACAAGGCACGTGAGGCCGCCGGCAAAACGCCCGAGGGGGGCACGCCGCCGCTTCAGGAGCTGGCTCGGATCGCGGCCACGCTCGTGCAGGCAGCGGCCCAGACCGGCCATGTCGGCTTTGCACAAGGCATCGTCGACTGGCTCGTGGACTCGGGTGCGGGCTCGGCCGACGAGCTGCGACTGCTCGCCGCGATCGTCGGCTCGTCGGGCGTGCCGGTGGCGCTGCGCTCGCGAATCCCGCTCGAGGAGGCTGCGGGCGACGCGGCATGGCGGCCCGACTTC
>JBILVW010000310.1:0-3949 GCA_044370205.1 Pirellulales bacterium
ATTGGTCACGACGCGACCGGGCCACTGGCCCGAAGCCGTGGCACGAGCAGAGCCACCAGGCCGAGGATCACGACCGCGGCCACGAAGGGAAGCGTGTGCGATGGACTGGCCGCGAACAGGATCGAGCCCATAAAGGGGCCGAGGATCCGGCCCAGCGAGGCGAACGATTGGTTCACGCCGAGCACCTCCCCCTGCCGCGCCGGATCGGCCCGCTTCGAGATGAGCGCCGACACCGACGGATTCACGGCCGCGAAGCCGGCGACCGCGATCGCCGAGGCTGCGTAGAAGAGCGGCTTCGTCCAGCCGTCGGCGGCAGTCAGCGGCGTGCCGCGGCCGCAGAGCGTCCAGGCCACGAGGCCCACTCCAGCCAGGCCGAGGATCATGAGGCCGACGCCGCCGGCGAGCAGCTGCGTTTCGGCGAGCCGCTTGGCGAGCGGCCGGTAGCCGCCGCCGGCCAGCAGGAGCATGAACCCGATGAAGGCGAACACGAGGAAGTTGTCGTCGTCGGTCATGCCGAAGGCAGACTCCGTGAGCCGGGCCAGCGTGGCCTCGAAGTTGGCGAAGGCCACGATCGCCAGGAAGTAGATGAGCACGAGCGTGCCGACCGACGGCATGCCGAGCACGGCCTTCGTGCGGGCCACACCCGGCAACGACTTGGCCGAGTGGCTGCCGGGCCGCCGCGTCTCCTTGAACACGAAGACGGCGATCGCGAGGGCCACGAGCGAGAGCAACGACGCGATCGCGCCCACGCCCCAGGGCTGGCGATCGAAGACGGCGAGGCCGAAGTAGGCGATCAGGGGACCGAGCGTGAAGCCCGCGCCGAAGGCGATCCCGATCAAGGCCATGCCCCGGGCCCGGTTCTCGGGCGTGGTGCAGTCGGCGATCACGGCCGCGGCCGTGCCGACGCTCGCGCCGGCGATCCCGGCGCCGATCCGTGACAGCATCATCAGGCCGAGCCCGAGGACCGCCCGCTCCGGCGGCACCATCACGGCACAGGCATAGACGGCGTAGAACACGACCGACCCGGCGAGGCTCAGCAGCAACAGCGGCCGCCGGCCATGGCGATCGGAGAGCCGGCCCCAGAGCGGGCTGAACAGAAACTGCATCAGCGAGAACGACGAAAACAACAGGCCGATCACGACGCCGCCGGCCAGCGGCGAGAGGCCGAGCGAGTCGAGATAGGGCTCCGCCTGCCGCGGCATCACCGGCAGCACGATGCCGAAGCCGAGCAGGTCGATGAACACCGTGAGGAACACGATGAAGAGCGCGCCGCGGGGCGGCGGCGATGTGACGACGGAAGACGTGGCGGCGGATGCAGGAGCGACGGCCATGCGGCCTCCGGATGCGGGATGAAGGCCCCATCGTAGCTGCCCGTGCTACATTGGCGAACCATGTCCGTTCCCCGCGTCGCCGACCGCCGCAGCCCGCCTGACGACCCGCCGAGCGTGTCGGAGGTGACGGCCCGGATCAAGGAGCAACTGGAGGGACGGTTCGCGGACGTCTGGGTGACCGGCGAGATCTCGAACCTCACCCGCGCCTCCTCGGGCCATGTGTACCTTTCGCTCAAGGACGATTCGGCCCTGCTCCGCGGCGTGATCTGGCGGACGACCGTCAACCAGCTGGCGATCGACCCGACGGATGGCCTCGAAGTCGTCTGTCACGGTCGGATCGAGGTCTATCCGCCGCGGGGCACCTACCAGCTCACGATCGACCGCCTGCATGCCCTCGGCACCGGCGCGCTCGAAGCCCAGCTCCGCCGGCTGCTGGCCGCCCTCGAACAGGAGGGCCTCTTCGCAAGCGAGCGGAAGCGGCCGATCCCCCCCTTCCCGCGTCGCATCGCGCTGATCACGAGCCCCACCGGGGCCGCGATCGCCGACTTCCTCAAGACGCTCTTCGCCCGCTGGCGGGGCAGCGAGGTGATCGTGATCCCGTCGCGGGTGCAGGGGGCGGGGGCCGCCGAGGAACTGGCTGCCTGCCTCGCCGCTGCGGCGCGGCTCGTGCCCACCGTCGACGTGATCGCGCTGGTGCGCGGTGGTGGCAGCCTCGAGGATCTCTGGGCATTCAACGAGGAGGTGCTCGTCCGCGCGGTGGCTGCCTCGCCGATCCCGGTGGTCTCGGGAGTGGGGCACGAGATCGACGTCTCGCTCGCCGACCTCGCCGCCGATCTTCGGGCGCTCACGCCCACCGATGCCGCCGTGCAGGTGTCGCCCGACGGCCGGCAGCTCGGGGCCGCCGTGGCAACGCTCGGCATGCGACTGCAGGCCGGTCTCGGCCGCCGCGTGGAGCTCGCCCGTGAACGGATGACGCAGCTCTCGCGGTCGCGAATCTTCGCCGATCCGTCGCGGCTCATCGGCGATCGTCGCGCGGCGCTCGATCAGCATGCCCTGCGGCTGCGCCGGCTGGCCGGCGCGGCGGTCGCACGCGGCCGCGAGCGGCTCGGCTCCGCCGCCGCGCGGCTGGAGGCGGGCAGTCCGCTGCACCTCCTCGCCCGCGGCTGGTCGGTGACCTGGAAAGAAGGCGACGCGACGGCCTTGCGATCGGTCGCAGGGCTCGCCCCGGGAGATATGCTCGTCACGCAGCTCGCCGACGGCCGCGTCGCGAGCCGATTGGAAAGGATCTCAGCCGATGACACCCGACCGTGATGCATCGCCGGCCGCTTCCGCCGCGCCGGAGCCCGTGAGCTTTGAAACCGGGCTCACCCAGCTCGGCGAGATCGTGTCCCGGCTCGAGTCCGGCAGCCTCGGCCTCTCCGAATCGATCGCCGCCTACGAACGGGGCGTCTCGCTCTTGAAGCGGCTTCACGAAGAGTTGGCCGCCGTCGAGCAGCGGGTGAGCGTGCTCGTGCGGATCGACGAAGAGGGGCGGCCGATCCTCGAACCGTCCTCGCCGGCTCGGCACGCCGCCACCGGCGACGCCGCGGCCCCGGCGGCAGACTCCGCCCAACCGGCGCGGACGCGTGGGGTCCGCACCGCCCGTTCCGCCTCCAGCCGTGCCAAGAGCCTGCCCGGGATGGACGATGCCGCCGAGGAGGCATAAGATTTTCGTTCGTGGCGCAGCAGCGCCGATTCGTTTTTCAGTCGTCCTGCGGGCGCCAGCATGGCAAGCTGTTCGGTGTCGAGCGGGACGGCAGCGGGCGGCGCCGACGTGTCTGATCGCGACGCCATGCAGGACCGCGACGTGACCCAAGCCCTCGGCCGGGTCCGCGACTTCATCGAGCCGCGGCTCGACGCCGCCCTCGTCTTTTCGGCCGAAGCGGCTCCGCGGCTGGCCGACTCGATGCGGTATGCCGTGCTCGCTCCCGGCAAGCGGCTTCGACCGGCACTCGTGCTCTGGGCGGCGCAGGCCTGCGGGCCGCGTGACACGGCCTGGGAAACCGCTGCGCCCGCCGCCGTGGCCGTCGAGCTCATTCACGCCTACTCGCTCGTGCACGACGACCTGCCGGCGATGGACGACGACGATCTCCGTCGCGGCCGCCCCACCTGCCACCGCGCCTTCGACGAGGCCACCGCGATTCTCTGCGGCGACGCCCTGCAGGCCCGGGCCTTCGAGGTGCTCGCCACGCAGCTCCCGGTCGCCTGCGCCGCGCGGGCCTGTGCCGTGCTCGCCCAGGCCTCGGGCGCCGAGGCGCTCGTCGGCGGGCAGGCCGACGACCTCGCCGCTGAACGGGGCTGGATGCCCGATCTCGCCTCGGCTCCGGTAGCCGATCAGCTCGTCTGGATGGACCGGATCAACCGCCGGAAGACCGGCTGCTTGTTCCTGGCGTCGCTCGAGCTCGGCGGGCTTGCAATGGGTGCCGATCGACAGCGGCTCGACCTGCTCGCCAGCTTCGGCCGGGCGTTCGGCGTGGCCTTCCAGATCGCCGACGACCTGCTCGACGCGGAAGGCGACGAGGCCGCCATGG
The DNA here is from genome assembly GCA_044370205.1 of Pirellulales bacterium. GTDB lineage: Bacteria > Planctomycetota > Planctomycetia > Pirellulales > UBA1268 > QWPN01. The sequence continues at coordinate 3,902 of JBILVW010000310.1, forward strand.
GCAAGCGGGTGGGCAAGGATGCCGGCCGCGGCAAGCTCACCTTTCCGA
>JBILVW010000311.1:0-3943 GCA_044370205.1 Pirellulales bacterium
TGGGCAGGCCGCATCGGCTCGGTTGAAGTACAGCGGTCGCGGAGTTGGCATGGAGTCGCGGCGCGTCCCGTCGGTAGACTCCGCCCGCGTTTCAGGCCCGTTTTTCCGAGAGGCGATTCTTCATGCGCGTATCCGCCACCTGCTCTGCCGAGTCCGTCCGCCGCATCACGCCGGCTTGTATCCTGGCCGGCCTGATGGCGCTCGTGGTGGCGGTCACGGCCAGCCCTCTGGCCGCCCAGCTGCCCGCCGACCGGCTCGTGCAGTTGGCCGACGATGCGACGAACGCCGCCTCGACCTTTCAGCCGCCCTCCACTGCCGCGCTCGATGCCGCGGCCTCGAATCTCCGCACCGCCCTGCAGCCGCTCGACGCGCTGCTCACCCGCAGCAAGAGCGGCGCTGATTGGCGGGAATATCTCGACTGGCCCACGCTTCAGGCCCAGGCGGCCAAGGGCGACGCCGCGGATCCCGCCGCGCTGCGGAAGCTCGTCGATCTCCTGAGCGCCACCGAGACCGGCCTCGACATGCCCGACTTCGTCCGGGTGCGGAAGGCGGCCAACCGCTATGCCGAAGCCGCCGAGGCAGCCCGTGGCGCCGGCGCCGACCGTTATGCCCAGCGGCTCAAGTCGCTGTCGAACGCCCTGCGCAAGGCGGCCGAAACGGGCAACGCCGAAGACCTCGCCACCGTGGCTCCCACGCTCGACAGGCTGGCGATGGCCGGGCAGGCGCCGGGTCTCATCCAGACGGTGCGGTCGAGCTTCGGCCGGCCCAACATGCTCTTCGCCGTGCACGAGAACCTGTTCGCCGAGGCGGTCAATCGTCCGGTGGATCAGGCGATGGAGATCAACGAGAACGTGCTCGGCACGCGGGTGCGGGGCACCGGTCATACGACGGGCATGGTCCGCCTCGACTTCGTGCCGGCCCACGACCGGGCCGTGCTCGACCTCGTGCTCTCGGCCCGCGCCTTCTCCAACACCCGTGGATCGCAGGGGCCGGTGACCGTCTGCACCCAAGGCACCACCGACCTCATGGCCCGGCGGCGGATCTACCTCACGGAGCACTCCGTGTCGGCCTCCCCCGTCGAGGCGTCCGCCGACACGCATACGGCCGTCACCGGCATCGGCATCAGCAAGCGGTTCGGCAAGAACCTGATTCGCAGGATCGCGACCAAGAAGATCGCCCAGACGAAGCCCAAGGCGGAGGCGATCGCCGAGGGGCGGGCCCGCGACCGGCTGCGGCAGCAGTTCTCGGAGCAGACGGAGCCGGCCCTCGCCCAGTTCCGCGAGCAGTTCCAGTCGCGGGTGCGGGGTCCGCTCGAGGCCCGGGGCCTGTATCCGGAAATGCTGCACCTCAACACGAGCGGCTCGGAACTGCTCGTCACGGCCCGCAAGTCGCTCGCCGACCAGCTTGCGGCCGCGAGCCTGCCGCCGACGACCTCGCCGAACAACCTGCTCACCGCGCGGGTGCACGAGTCGGCCGTCAACAACATGCTGGAGCAGAAGTTCGGCGGCCGCATTCTCCGGCAGGCCGACGTCGATGCCATGGCCAAGGAGATGAAGGGCAGCATGCCCGAGTCCCTCGGCAGCGATACCGACCAGCAGCCCTGGGAGGTGACGTTCGCCAAGCAGCGGCCGATCAGCGTCTCGACCGGCGACGGCCGCGTGAAGCTGATGGTCCGCGGCGACAAGTTCGTGTCGGGCGACCGCGAGTTCCCCGGCATGGACATCTGGGCCACCTACGCGATCGGCCACGCGCCGCAGGGCATCATGCTCGTGCGCGAAGGCGACGTGCAGATCTATCCGCCCGGATTCGTGCCCGGCGGTGGCGAGAAGCTCAGCCCGGCCGAGACGTCGCTGCGGCGGATCCTGCAGCGGCGGTTCGACACGCTCTTCAAGTCGGAGATCGAGATTCCCGACCTGCCGCTCCAGGGCGAGCTGGCCGCCGCCGGCCCGCTGCCGCTCAACGAGCTGGTCGCACGCCGGGACGGCTGGATCGCCGCCGGCTGGCGGAAGAAGGACCCGATCGTGGGCGAGACGATCATCGAGGAGCGGATCGTGGGCGAGCAGGTCGTCGAGACGATCGTCCGCGAGGTCTCGCTCGTACGGTAACGAAACGCGGCTCCGTTTTCATACAAGCGGAAGGAAGCCCCCAGGCGGATAGCCTTCCCCATACAAGCCCCCAGGCGCAAGCCGGGGGATGGTTGGGATGGACGCCGCATTGATCCCCCTGCTTGCGCATGGGGGCTTCTATGACTGCGGTCGCTCGAAGAGGATCGCGATGCCCTGGCCGAGGCCGATGCACATCGTGGCGAGGCCGTAGCGGCCGTCTGAATCGCGAAGTGCGTGGAGCAGCGTGGTCGCCAGCCGAGCGCCGCTCGCGCCGAGCGGATGGCCGAGGGCGAGCGCTCCGCCGCGGACGTTCACCTTCGCGGGATCAAGCCCCAGTTCGTCGATGCAGTGGATCGCCTGGGCGGCGAAGGCCTCGCTCAGTTCCACGAGATCGATGTCGGCGAGCGTGATGCCGGTGACAGCCACGCGGGCCAGCAGCTTCCGCGTGGCCGCGATCGGCCCCGTGCCCATCACGGCCGGTGGCACGCCGACCACCGCCGTGGCCACCACCCGCGCCATCGGCTCGAGCCCCTGCCGCAGCGCCTCGGCCTCCGACATGAGCAGCATGGCCGCGGCGCCGTCGCTCACCGGGGCGCTCGTGGCCGCCGTCACGCTGCCGAGCTTCGGCAGGAACACCGGCTCGAGCACCGCCATCGCCTCGAGGCTCGTGTCGCGGCGGATCGACTGATCCTCGCTCGCCTCCAGCACGCATCCCGCCTCGTCGTGGCCGAGCACCCGCACGATCTCGTCGTCGAAGAGTCCGGCGTCGGCGGCCCGCGCGGCCTTCGCATGGCTCTCGAGGGCAAACTCCTCCTGCCGCCGTCGCGAGATGCCGTGGACCGCGGCCAGATGCTCGGCCGTGAGCCCCATCGAGAGCATGCCGCGGCTGGTGCGGGCCAGCACGCGGGGATGGATGTCGATCGCCGACTCCATCGGCAGGTGGTGCATGTGCTCCACGCCGCCGGCGACCTGCACGTTCTCCGCGCCGGCGGCGATCGCATGGGCCGCGCGGGCGACCGCCTCGAGCGACGATCCGCAGAGCCGGTTCACCGTGGTGCCAGCCGTCGTCAGCGGCAGGCCGGCCATCAGGGCCGCACAGCGAGCGACGTTGCCGCCGAGCTCGCCCCGCTGCTGCGTCGCGCCGAGGATCACGTCTTCGACCGTGGCCGGATCGACGCCGCTGCGATCCACGACGGCCTTCACGACGGCCGTGGCCAGTTCGTCGCCGCGCACGTTCCGAAACAGGCCGCGGTCGGGGTTCGACCGGCCGATCGCCGTGCGGCAGCAGGCGACGACGACGGGCGTGGTGGCGGGAGCGCGGGTCGGCATGCGTGTCATGAATGGTGATGAAAGGATCGGGTGGTCGTGCGTGAATGGTCAGCCCGTGAACCGGCCGCCCGAGCGGGCCAGCGCCGCCACCCGCTCGATCGGGATCATCCGCGGCCCGAGGCCGGCCAGCGGCTCGAGCCGCCGCAGCACCTCGGCGGCGCCGAGCGAATCGGCCCAGGCGAGCAGTCCGCCGCGGAACGGCGGGAAACCGAGGGCATGGATCACGGCGAGATCGATGTCGGCGGGATCCCGCACGATGCCCTCGTCGAGCGCCCGCACGGCCTCCAGCAGCATCGGCAAGAGAAGCCGGTCAGCCAGCGTGCGGTCGTTCGTCTCCCGCGGTGTGACGGCATACCGGTCGAGCACCTTGCGGCCCGCGGGATCGACACCGACGATTCGCGCCTTCTGATCGGCCCCCGAGTAGCGATAGAAGCCCGAGCCCGTTTTGCGGCCGAGCCGCCCTGATTTCACGAGCGCGGGAATGAGCGGCGAGGCCTCGATCCGGTCGC
>JBILVW010000312.1:0-3933 GCA_044370205.1 Pirellulales bacterium
CGGCTTGCGGACGGTCGACACCTGCTGCTGCACGACGGTCTCGTAGACCGGCTTCATGACCGTGTACTGTTCCTCGCGAGTCGCCGTCTCGATCACGTCGCGGGTCACGTCGTAGCTGCGATCCTGCACCTGCGTCTCGTAGACCGGCTTCATCACCGTAAACCGTTCTTCACGGGTCTGCGTTTCCCAGACCGGCCGCTGTACGGCGTAGCGGCGTTCCTGGGTTTGCGTTTCCCAGACCGGCTTTTGCACGGTGTAGGTCTTCGTGTCGTAGACGGTCTCTTGCGACACGCGATAGGCGGTGACCTGCTTCTCGTCGTAGACGGTCTGGTAGTCGAGTCGATAGGTCTGCGTGGCGACCGGCGCCGGAGCCACGACTGCGTCGCCGCAGCACTGGGCCTGGGCGAACCGCAGGGCGGGAGTCTGTGGGGCGATGATGAGCGCGATGCACGCCAGCGACACGAGGCGGCGGGAGGCGAGCGAGCGGCGGCCGAACGGGGTCATGAGTTGGCTCCTGGAAAGACCCTTCGAGACTAATTGGCTGTACGCGGCCTTCAAGGGTTTTGTTGAGGAAAAAACCTGGTTTTTTCCCGGAAAAAAGGGCCCCCGTCCCTCACGAACGGCGCAACCCGTCCATCTTACGCTGCAGGGGAAGCCTCGTGCCGCCAGGGAAGCCGCTCGGCGACGGCTAGCCCTTCCGCTCGAGAAGGCGGCGGCTGCGGAGATCGAGCGCGGCGACACTCGGTATCGCATATCGCATCCCGAACGTATCGGTGACGAAGGCGCCGCCGTCGGGCTGGGCTACGAAGTCGTCGGCGTGGGCCACCTTGAAGCGGTGCGGACCGCGGTCGGTGAGCACCGTCCATTCCGCCGGCTCGCCGTCGGACACCGCCTCGATCCGCTCGATTCTGGGCAGGAATTCCCGCTGGGCGAGCTCCGTTTCCAGGATCGTGCGGAGCGGCGCCGCCACGGTGGAGAGCGACTCGATCCAGGCCAGCTCGCCTCCGTCGGCGGCCACGATCGCGGCGGGGCCGGCCGGATCGGAGACGGGGAAGGCCCGAAGCACATCCACGTTGGCATGCCGCTGGCCTTGGGCATCGACGAAGTCGAGTCGCCCGTGCGGATGTCGCTCGAGTTTCCAGCCCTCGGCTGACGCGCCGATCAGGGGAGCGGTGTCGGAAGTCATGGTGATGGGCATGGTCATGTGTGGCGAATGAGCGGCATCAGATCAGGCGGTGGCCGCGTGCTCCGCCTCCTCCATCTGAGCCCGGTAGAGGCGGGCGTAGACGCCGTCGATCGCGAGCAATTCGTCGTGCGTGCCCATCTCGACGATGCGGCCGGCATCGAGCACGACGAGCCGGTTGGCCCGCCTGAGCGTCGAGAGCCGGTGGGCGATGGCGATCGTGGTGCGGCCGGTCACGAGCCGATCGATGGCGGCCTGGATGATCGCCTCCGTCTCGGCGTCGACGCTGGAGGTCGCCTCGTCGAGAATCAGGATCCGTGGATCGACCAGCAGCGCCCGGGCGATGGAGAGTCGCTGCCGTTCGCCGCCCGAGAGCGAGCCGCCCCGCTCGCCCACGCGAGAGTCGTAGGCCAGCGGCTGGGCGAGGATGAAGTCGTGGGCGCCGGCGGCCCTGGCTGCATCCACGATCTTGTCCCGCGACGCGGCCGGATGGCCGTAGGCGATGTTCTCGGCGATGGTGCCGAAGAACAGAAACGGTTCCTGGAGCACGCAGCCGAGGCTGTGCCGGTAGGCGGCGATCGACAGGTCGCGGAGGTCGATGCCGTCCACCTTGATCGAGCCACTCGACGGATCGTAGAAGCGGCAGACGAGATTGGCGAGCGTCGATTTGCCCGAGCCGCTGGTGCCCACGAGGCCGATCATCTCGCCCGGCTCGATCACGAGATCGATGCCATGCAGCACCTCGCGGGCGCCGTAGCGGAAGTGCACGCCCGAGATCTCGATGCGGCCCTCGATGCGGCCCGGCGTGAGGGGATGCGGGGCCTCGGCGACCGACGGCTTGCAGTCGAGGATCTCGAAAATGCGCTGCGCCCCAGCTGCGGCCCGCTGTGTCGCCGGCACCATGCGGATCATCGACTCGACCCGGCCGTAGAAGCGGGCGATGTAGGCAAGGAACGCCGTAAGTCCGCCCACCGTCACGCCGCCGCCGAACACGAGCCAGGCTCCGGCTGCCCAGACGCACAACAGGCCGAGCTCGTTGAAGAGCGTGACCAGCGGCCCGCAGAACGACCAGACCACGTTCACCCGATCGTTGGCGTCGAGCACGCGGTCGTTGGCTGAGACGAACCGGTCGATCTCCCGCGACTCCTGGGCGAAGGCCTTCACCACGCGGATGCCGGGGATCGTGTCGGCCAGCACGCTCGTCATGTCGCCCCAGGCCGCGCTCGCCTGGCCGAAGCCGCGGCGCAGCCGCTCGCGAACCGAGTAGACGAGCCAGACCACGAAGGGAAAGGGGAGGAGCGTGAGCAGTGCCAGCCGCGGATTGAGCCAGATCAGCACGCCGACGGTGAGCACCATCAGCATCACGTTGGAGGCGAACTCGATGAGGTTCACCGACAGGAAGATATTGATGCGATCGGTGTCGCTGCCCACCCGGGAGATCAGGTCGCCCGTGCGGCGTCCCTGAAAGAAGTCGAGGGAGAGCCGCTGGATGTGGGAATAGGTCTGCACGCGGAGCCCGGCGGCGATCCGCTCGCTCACCCAGGCGAGCGTCCACGTCTGCGCCCACGCGAGCAGCCAGGCGATGAAAGCCGCCGCGGTGAGTCCGCCGAGATACCACCAGACCGCGGAGAATGGCACCGGCTGGCCCGACTGCTTCGGGATCAGCACGTTGTCCACCAGCGGCATCGTGAGGTAAGGGGGCACGAGCGCCGCCGACGTGCTGGCCAGCGACAGCACGATGCCGAGCGCCGCCATCCGCCAGTGTGGCTTGGCAAACGCGAGCAGGCGGCCGAGCGCCTGCCACGATGCGAGTCCACCGCCGGGCAGCGGCGCATCGTCGTCGGCGATCGCGCGGCCCGCCGCAGCGACCGGTTCAGCCGTCTCTTCGGCAGCAGGGCTCGGACTGGTCGCGGCGGTGACGCCGGCCGGCCGCTCCAGCCGCGCGTCGAATGTATCCTCGAGGGCATGCACTCCTTTGGCCTTGGCCGGAGTGAACAGCCAGCGGGCGACGACCCGGCCGTGCTCGGAGAGTTCGATGCGACCGACGGCGGAGCGGAGATGGACATCGAGCCGCGTGTCGGAATGCAGCGGCCACGACCGCGGACCTGAAGCGGTTGTCTGCTCCGGGGTCGCGGTCGCATCGGCGGAGGCCGGGGTGTCGGCGATCAGGCGACGGTCGGTGAGGGCGATCCAGCCGTCGCTGAACCGCATCTGGCCGTCGAGGTCGAACCGGCAGGTGGCCAGGATCAGTTCACCCGGTTCGAGCTGGATGCGGTCGGCCCCCCAGGGCAAGCTGACAGCCTTGCGGGCAAGATCCGTTGGGGAAGAGTCTGTTGAAGCCGCTGCCGTTGCCATGAATTCCGTCAGTTCTGTCGAAAAAAGGCGATTTTTGCCAGGTTCGACCCGATTGGGAGGCCGCTCAGGCCTCGGCCAATAGAAAGTTGCGTGGCTTTCCGAACATACCTAGATTAACCTGGCCTTTAGGTCGTATCCGCCAGCCGCTCGCGGTGTGAGTCTCGGTGGACCGACTTGAAAAAACTTCCCACCCCTGCCTACCGCGCGACCGTCCGGTTCGAATTGTTGTCAGTTCTTCAATGAATCTGGTCCGGTCGTTCGAGCCTGAATTCGCACCTGTGGCCGGTTCGCCGCACCGGAGTTTTTCTGGCGGCGAGCGGCACGCAAAATGCTTTCTGCCTGAGGTGGCGAAAAATGTTTCGCTTTCGTTGCAGGGAAGCGTAAACTTTTGGCCA
>JBILVW010000313.1:0-3926 GCA_044370205.1 Pirellulales bacterium
GCCGTAGGTGACCAGGTGGCTGGCGACGCCGGCGGCGAGCTGCTCGGGCCGCTCGGAGAGCATTTTTCGCAGGGCCTTGATGTCGGCAAACGGGCGGCCGTCGGGAAGCGTGCCGGCCGACTCGACCGGCAGGTGGTTTTTCCAGGCGGGGCGATCGTCGGTCCAGCCGGGCGTCCGCCGCTGGGCCGCGACGAGGCCCGCGGCGTCGAGCCGCGGCACCTCGGCGAACGCGACGGGAGCGGCCTTCGCCGGCTCTGCCGAGGGCTTTGCACTCGGATTGGCAACGAGCGTCACCGTCACGGCATCCGGGGAATAGTCGACCTTCGCGATGTCGTCGCTCGTGCTCGAGAAGGTTCCGGTGATCGCGGGAGCGTCTTTGCCGCGGGCGAGGATCGTGAACGTGCGGCCGCCGATCCTGTTTTCAGCCGCGTCAGCGGCGGCAAGTGGGGCGATCTCGAGCCGCCCGTCGAGTGTGAGGGCGCCGCCTTCCCTGTTGCCGACGACGAACCCGGTCTTCTCCTCCTTGCCGAGCCCCACGCACAGCGTGCCGCTCTTTTCGAGCACGAGGTCGGCAAGCAGCGTCACCTGCCCGTCGTGTCCCGTGGTGAGAAGGCCCTCGTTCCGCAGCGGTGCCTTGTACATGCTCATCCCGGCCGCTCCCTGCCAGTGGAAGCGACCGCCCGCGGCGTTCACGAACGGACCGTGGAGATTGAAGGCGTTGCTGCCGGCGGTGTCGAGGTAGTTGAAGACGCCGGTGTTGATGACCGTCCCCGGCCCGCCGTGGGCACGCATCCTGCCGCCATGCCAGTTGACGGTGCCCGCGGGGCCGACTTCGAGGAAGAGGGGCTCTTCCTGGCTCCGGAAGCCCATGAGCTCCGACTCGCCAAATTTGTCGAGCACGGCGGTCGCCCCGGACATGCCGACGCGATAGCAGCCATGATTGGGCGGCGTGTTCCGCTCGCAGGAGACAAGCCCGGAGTTCTTGCCGATCACGAGCCGGCCGTGCTGCACGTCCCACTGCGCCGCCGAGCGGATGGGCTCCGAGGTGTCGAGAACGACCTCGCCGCGGCCGTTGGGCCCGTTGCCGACCTGCGCGCTCCCGCGGAGTTCGAGCCGGCTCGAGCCGCTCACCGCGAGCGCCCCTTCGCCCACGCTCCCGATCACGTGCCTGGTCAGGGTCGAGTTCGGCAGGGCGAGATCCATGATGCCGAACCCGCCCGCCGTGACGTTCACCCGGCCGCCCCGCGAGATCTCGAGCCGCTTCCAGGCCGGCCACCGGCCCACGACGAAGTCGCCGCCGGCCACCTCGATCTCGCCCCCGTCGAAGGCGGCCGCGTCGGCAATCGTGACGGTGCCGGCGCGGTGCAGCCAGTGGCCGCCGGGGCCGACGAACACCCGCTTGGCCAGAAAATCGGCCGACGTCTCCAGCCGCGTGGTCTCGCCCGCCGTCTGGTTGCCCAAGGCAAGGGCGAAGACCGCCTTTGCGGGGAGGTCGTAGAGCGGCTTGTCGTACGTGATCGCGGCCGACGCTGAGCCCGAGATCACGACATGGTCGTTCGGGGCCGGCACCAATCCGCCCGTCCAGTCGGCGCTGGCCACGCCGACATTTTCCCCCCACTGTCCGCTTCCCTTGCCGTCACCCTTCCAGGCGACCGTGGTTTCCGCCGCCATCCGGTAGAACTCGCGGAACGTGCCGACGGGATCGAAGCTCTCGAGCGCGAAGCCGTAGCCGTCGAACTTCGCATGGCACGCGGCGCAGGAGCCTTTGCCCGCGTGCAGGGCGAGCTTCTCCTTGAGCGAGGTCGCGGAGCTCGTGTCGGTGGAGATCGGCTCGATGTTCGGCGGCGGCGGCGGGATGTGCACGCCGAGGAGCCGCTCGGCCACGAACACGCCCCGCTTCACCGGCGACGTGTTGGTGCCGTTGGCCGTCACCTTCATCACGGCCGGCTGCGTCCAGAGCCCGCCGAACGGCGAGCCCTCGGGCAGCTCGATCTCCCGAAGCACGCTGCCGAACACATCGGGCAGGCCGTAATGCCGGGCTAGGGATGCGTTTGCAAGCACCCGCCGCGAATCGACGAGCTCCCGCACGCTCGCGTTTTCCTTGGCGAGCAGTTCGAGGAAGGCCTCGGTCTCGGCCACGCTCGACCACTTGAGCAGGTCGTTTTCAGGACGGTGGTATTCCGGGAAGAGCTTCGGGTCGGGCGTGGTGTCGTCGATCGCGGCAAGCCTGAGCCACTGGGCGGCGAAACCCTTGTAGAACCGCTTCCCCTTGGGATCGGCGAGCATGCGTTCGGTCTGCTCGCGGAGCACCACGGAATCGCGGAGCTTCCCCTGCCGTGCCACTTCGAGCAGCTGCTCGTCGGGCGTCGAGTTCCAAAGCAGATACGAGAGCCGCGAGGCGAGCGCGAAATCGGTGAGCGGGCCCGACTCCTCGACGATGCAGAAGAAGTCGGGAGCCATGAGCAGGTTGCGGAACTGGTCGACGACGATGTCGATCGCGTTGCGGCCGGCGTCGACATCGGACCTGATCGAGGCCGTGATGGCCGCGATCTCCTCCTCCGCGAGATCGCGGCGAAACAGCCGCGACGCGACCCTGCGGATCGTCTTCTCCATGATCGCGACGAACTCGTCGGGCTTCACCGACTTGAGCTTGGCGACCGGCACGCGATTCTGCCGCAGTTCCTTGTTGAATTCCGGCGGAAAATCAGCCGCCACGAACCGCTCGGCGACCGACGGCGAGTGCGCGGGGGCGAGCTCGATCCACTGCACGGCCAGCCCCGGCTTGCCCAACTTCGCAGCGTCGCTGGCCTGCGTGTTCTTCGGCACCGCCACGCCGAGGCCGAAGGGAACGAGCCGGATCGAGTCATTGACCGGAGCCTTGTCGTTGATGTCGCCGGTGGAGAGATAAATCTCGGTCTCGAGCAAGGCTGGCTTGCCCGGCGGGGCGTCGAGCACGTCGAGCAGTTCGATGATTTGGGGGTAGGCGCCGGTATGCCCGGCGTAGATGCCGAAGGGGAGCGGCTTGTCGGTCTGGTAGCCGTAGACGGAGAGGCGGATCTTGTAGAGACCGGGCGTTGGGATGTTCGGGCTCTCCAGGGGCCCGGATTCGGCGTCGGAGTTGAAGGAGACAACCGTCTGGGCATCGAGCTCGAGGAGATGGCCGCCCGACTGCCCGCTGGGCCGGGCCCGATACCGTTTGAAGCCCGCCTGCTCCGCGGGCGACGCGGCGAACAGCCGATCGACGATTCTGTCGGCCAGCCGCATGGAGCCCTCGACGCTCGCGGCGGAGAGCGGCAGCGCCTGGGACACCTTCTGGTAGCCATCCACCCGGCCGTCTTCCGGCAGCATGACCGACACCGGCGGGCGGAACCCGAAGAGGTCGTAGATCGTGTTGGAGTATTCCTCGCGGGAGAGCCGCCGCAAGGGTGCGCGGCCGATCGCGATCTGCCGCTCCCGCTGCAGCTTCGCCAGATCCCCGCGGATCCACTTCGCGACCGTAGCCCGTTCGGCGTCGGAGGGCTGCTCCTCCTCTTCGGGCGGCATTCCCTTCGATTCGATCTCGTGGAGGGCGCGAAACCAGTTGTTGCCCTCCGCAGACACGAGCCGCTCGGCCGTCCACTCGCCGTCGAGCTTCACGCCGGCCTCGGGCGATTCGCCCCCGTGGCAGCCCGCACAGCGGGCCTCGATCACCGCGGTGACATTCGCAGGCAGCCCGGCGGCGGCCGCCACGGATGCAAACGAGCCGACGGCACCGACGAAGAGAAGCAACGCGGGAAGACGTCGGGCAGCGTTTCGTTTCGCAGGCATTTTCAAACTCCCGGGCGAGTTCTTTATAGATCGGCGTCATCGGGTCCGTGCGCTGACCTCGGGCAAGATCGGCACGGCCGGCGGACACACGCCCGATATTTCCATGACTGGATACGAAC
>JBILVW010000315.1:0-3924 GCA_044370205.1 Pirellulales bacterium
TCCCGATCCGCGGGCACGCTCGCGTGCGGGGGCAGGCACTCGACCGTTCGCAACCGCTGCTCCCGCTCCAGCCCCGTTCTCCCGAGCGACGGACGCCGTCAGCCACGTCCTGCTAGGGAGCCAGTCGCTCGATCACCCAGCCGCCGCGTGAGTCGCGTCGGAAGCAGAGCCGGTCGTGCAGCCGGCTCGGTCGTCCCTGCCAGAACTCGATCCGGTCGGGCACGAGCCGGTAGCCGCCCCAGTGGGCCGGACGCGGAATCGAGGCTTCGTCGGCATGCTCGCCGCGGAAGCGGGCGAACTGCTCTTCGAGCGCCTCGCGATTCGGAATCACCTCGCTCTGCGGTGAACTCCAGGCCCCGATCCGCGACGTGCTCGGCCGACTGCGGAAATACTCGTCCGATTCGGCGGCCGTCGTGCGTTCCACACGGCCCTCGATCCGCACCTGCCGTTCGAGCACGGCCCAGTGAAACGTGACCGCCGCCTGCGGATTGGCCTCGAGTTCGCGGCCCTTGCGGCTCGTGTAGTTGGTGAAGAAGCAGAAGCCCCGGGCGTCGAAGCCGCGCAGCAACACGACTCGCCCCGACGGCCTCCCGTCGGGAGTCGCCGTGGCAAGCGTCATCGCCTCCGGCTCCGGCACGCCCGCGGCGACGGCCGCGTCATACCAGGCGGCGAACTGCCGGATCGGATCCCGCTCGACCGAGGACTCGTCGAGTTCGCCGTGCTCGTATTCCTTCCGGGCGTGGGTGGTCCTGGGATCCATCGCATCGTCCTGTAGGGGGTGTCAGCGGCCCGCGCCGGACTGGGCGGTCACCGCCTCCATGACGCGGTCCGAGTCCCGGGGTTTGCGATCGGCCGTGAGGGAAGAGTTTAGCGAAGCGGCAGCACCGGCGCGGGGTGGGAGGCGACAAAGCGGCAGCGGTTGCCGGCCGCCCAGGCCGCTCCCGAGCCCGGCCCGATCCGGAAGATCCTCACCCGCCTCGGTGAACCGCTCGAACCGCCGCCGATCTCGCCCGCTCGCGGGCCGCCCACCGACTGGGGCGAGCTCGTCCAGGCGCATGACGACCGCGACGTCTTCCAGGGACAGATAGACGAACTGCCCGCGATCGACATCCACAGCCTCTGACCGCTGCCGGGCGCGAGGGCACGCCAAAGCCGCGAGGCGGCCGGACTCGGAGAGACTCCGCGCCGACACGAGAAAAACGCCACTCCAGAGGGGAAGGCGGGCGATCCAGGGAGCCGCTTTCCGGGCCGGCGCAGCCTCGGGAGACGGGAGCAACCCGGTCACGAGCCGCTCATCCGTCGGGCAACGCTGGCGGAAGTGTCATTGACCGGGCTATCCTTCCTCGCCCGTCCGCGGCACCGTCAGGTAGCCGCGCAGCACCGTGGTGTGGCCGTCCTGGAAGGCGAGTTCCGGAAAAGGCGCGAAGGGTTTGGGTTTTCGCTTGGCCGACTGGTTATCTCCGAGACCGATCAGACCGGTCCACTCCGGCGTGAGGATGTCGTAGTGGGTGCCGGCCTTGGAGGCGCCCTGATAGACCGCACCGTTCACATGCCGACCGACCTCGTCCTTCACGGGGTTCCCGTTGGGAAAGAAAACCCCGTCCTTCCCGTCCGTGCGGCCGGAGACAGCCCCCTGCTCCAGGCAGTTGGCGTCACCGGCGAGGATGAATACCTTCACGGGCTTTGTCGTGTCCGCCGCTTGCAGGGTGGCAGATACGGTCAGCACGAACGCGGCAACGGGCAGGGGTGGGAACGGGCGGAGATGCTTCCAAGTCATCGCGTGCATGAGGGGGAAAAAGCCTGTCGGTAGCGTTAAGACCCATGATTTGGTTCGAGGCAACTGTAAATCTCTGGATGGTGAGGCTTCAAGGATAGGACGGTCAACAACACTTCCTCACGCGATTGGAGGTTGACGAGCGTTCGATGAGGTATGGCGATCGGCCCTTCTGGTCTTCTTTCTGTTCGACCTCCACGAGGTCTGGCCCTTGGCGGCAAGGAACTGTCTATGAGCGCTGTGGCGGAAACAAAACTTGGGGAGGCGACGCTCACGCTGGATTCTCATAGCGCCGACTTTGCCCTGGACGGCGTGCGATTCAGGGTTTTGGAGGCAGTCAACCACAAGAGCCGGACCACCGATAGCGAGGGCGTCGCGCTGCTGAAGGACAGGCAGTTCTTCAAGACGGAACTCGATGTGGTGCGTAGTATCGGCGAGGTGAGTCGGATGTTCGAACTCGGCGTGTGGCAAGGAGGGAGCGCCGCACTGTGGGCGCTGAACATGCCGCTCACTCGCTACGTCGGGTTAGCCTGCGGCGTCATCCCCGCGTAAACGAGGCCACATTCGGAGCAACCTGCCGATTCCATGCAACGCTCATCAGGCGGGCGGCTTGACCGCTCTGGCCTCTGCGTCAGCCCAGAGCTTGGAGGCGGGCGACGTCAGCCAGATCCTGCGGACTCCCTGTCGCCCGCTTGTTCGCCACGAGATGCCGCAGCGAAAGCATGCTGAAGGCGATGCCGCTGACGACGCACGGCACCTTCTCCGCCCACGCATCATCGAACTCCACCCCGTCGATCGTGGCCAAGAAATTGATCCGGTTCGGAGGCAGGCCGATTTGGTAGATGACATCGGGTTGCGTAAATGACTCAGGCGAGACGCGACTCCTCGTGGCGCCGAACCGTTCCAGGGCCCGCCAAAGACGGGCGGCGTTGCCTGCGGTCGGACGTACCCACAAGTCGATCTCGCCGGTCGCCCCGCCTGCCGATCCACTCAACGGCTGCCCCGCGAGCGGTCATGTCGCTTGCCGCCCGCCATCGGAAGGTCGTCGTGGCGGGCGGGGGCGAGTGTCTTGCGCGCTGATCGAGGATGGCGAGAAAACACCGGGGGGAGCGGGCTCGTGATGGCACCCTGCTCCCCTTGCGTTCGAATCGCGGTCGCTGGTGCGCGTCAGGCCCGCCTGCGACTACGGAAAAGCGAGTAGCTGCCCCAAGCAAAACCGGCGAGGGCCATGGCGTAGGTGGAGGGCTCGGGGACAGCGGTGATCGAGATGAAGCCCTTACTCGCATCGAAGGTCGCCGACTGGCCGTCGGCGAGGCCGCTCCAGACGACCGAACTGAAGCCGCCGGTGAAGCCTCCGCTGTTGGCGAAAAGCTGGAGGACGTTGTCGCCCGTGTCGTACGGGCCATTGCTGAAGTCGAGGCTCAGTACGCCCCCGAAGATCACGCTGCCGGCGCCGTTGACGAGGTCGTATGTGCCGGGGGTGTACAGGGGGCTCGTGATCTCGAAGACGCTCGTGCCGGAGCTGGAGAGGTCGAGCGTCAAACCCGTGCCGATCGTGACGGTGCCGGGACTGTTGCCCGGGAGGAACGAGCCGAGCACCGCCAGGGTCTTGCCGTCACCGGAGAGCGTGCCGACACCGGAAAGGTCGCCGGTGGCCGGCAACCAGTAGGTACCGGACGTCAGGACGGAGAGGTCGAAGACGCCGGGGCTGGCGGTGGTGCCGAGATCGAGCCCGCCGGTGCCGATGCTCCCGGAGCCCGAGAGGGCGAGTGTGCCGGTGGAGATCGTGGTGAGGCCGGAGTAGGAGTTGGCACCCGCGAGCGTCAGACGGCCCGCGCCCTGCTTGATGACGGCGCCCGAACCGCTCAGGACCCCGGAGTAGCCGGAGGCGTCCGAGCGATTGAAGATCAGCGTGCCGTCGTTCGCGAGCGCGGCCACGTCGAGGACGCCGCCGGTGGTGCCGGTGCCGATCTGGAGCGTGCCCCCGGCATTCACATTGATCGTGCCGGCGCCACGCGACAGCGCGCCGCCAACCGTGACCCGGCCACCGCTCATCGTGAGCGTGCCGGTGCCGAGGAATCCCACGGTGAGGTCGCCCCGGACGTCCAGCGTGCCGCTCGACACGGTGACCGTGCCGACCCCGCCGACCG
>JBILVW010000316.1:0-3923 GCA_044370205.1 Pirellulales bacterium
CGATCGGCGAATTGGCCTGCCGCTTCTTGCAAAACGGGCAGTCGTCGGGCTTGTGCCCCGGCTTCTTGGCGTGATCGTCGGCGGGAACCTCGAGCATCGAGAACGAGGCCTTGTCCTTGATGAACGCCTCCATCCCCTTGCCGCCGATGCGGCCGGCCACCACGACCTGCTGCGGCGTCGTCGTGAGCTTCTGCTTGGCCGCCGCGAGCGTGAGGGCCCCCGCGGGCTCCTCCGCAAGCACGAGCTTGCTTCGCATCGCGGCCACGTCGATCTCGGCACGAGCCGAAAGACCGCCGAGGGCGAGAGCCGCCGCAACACCGAACACAAAGAACCTACGAGAAAGAATCATGAGTGCACCTCCGTGTCGTCAGTGATCATAGGCAACTAGTCCAGCGCGAGGCGCTCAGGGCGTGAGCGTGCTCTGCAGCGACTTGATCGCGGCGTCGATCCGCTCGGCGAGCGATGCATGCACCTCGGCCGGGGGCTGTGACGTGCCCTCGGGAGCGTGGATCGCCGTATCGAGCTTGTCAAAGCACTCGAACAACTCGTCGAGGGCCTTCGACGCCGTGGCCTTGGCCTCGTCGGACAGTTTCTCTTTCGACATCAGCCCCTGCACATCTTCGATCAGGTGGCCCAGGCCGTGCACGACCTCGTCAGCCGCGTCCGTCGCGCCCACTGCGAGGTGGTCCTTCACGGCCGCGACCGTCGCCTGCAGCTGGGCGACGCCCGCTGCAAACGAATCTGGATGGTCGTGCTCGTGCTCTTCGTGGTCATGGCCATGGTCGTGGTCATGGTCGTGGTCATGACCTGCTGCGGCCGCCTTGTCGGCTGCCGGCTTGACCGGTGGAGAGGACGACGAGCAGCCGGAGAGGGAGAGGCAGGCGAGCAGTGCGGCGAAGACGGAAAAGCGGGCGAGCATGGACGACTCCTGGCGAGGTGTGGCGACGAGCAAAAGCCTAGCGGTCACGGCGACTCTGATGCAACTCTTTTGCGAGAAGGTTCCACCGCGTCGGCGACGAGGCAGACGAGCGACCTTTCGGGAAGTTCGAGCGGCTGTGTGAAGTCGACGGCGGGCCCCTGGCCGTCCGGGAAAATGTCGGCTGGCGACGGCTGGCCCGTGTGAACGAACAGCTTCCAGGGCAGGGCCCGGATCGCGCTCGGCTGCGGCAGCGTGAAGGTCCGTGGCAGGGGGCCCGCGTGGGCCAGGATCAGCACGTGCCGGGGCGTGCCTGCCATGCCACCCGCGGCCGCGTCGTCCTCGGCCTCGAGCCGCTCGCGGGAGGGCGCCCCGAAAAAGCAGCTGAGGCTCCCGTCCGCGGCATACCAGTCGATGTGCACGCCGTCGGGTGAAAACCATTCCACGTCGGGCAGCGTACCTGATGCGCTGACGCCCCCCTGGAGGAACGACCGGCGTCGAAGCGTCGGGTTGCCGAGCCGGAAGCTGATCAACTCGCGGAAAAAACGCACGAATTCGGGATGGGCATCGAGGAGCGACCAGTCGAACCACGACACGTCGTTGTCCTGGCACCAGGCGTTGTTGTTGCCCCGCTGGGTGCGGCGGCATTCGTCTCCGGCGACGAGCATCGGCACCCCCTGGCTGAGCAGGAGCGTGGCGGCCATGTTGCGGATCTGCCGGGCCCGCAAGGCGTTGATGTCGGCCCGCTGGGTGGGCCCCTCGATGCCGTAGTTCTCGGCGAAGCTGTTGTCGTCGCCGTCGCGGTTGCCCTCGCCGTTGGCCTCGTTGTGCTTCTCGCGGTAGCTGACGAGATCGTTGAGCGTGAAGCCGTCGTGCGACGTCACGAAGTTGATGCTGTGGTAGGGCTGCCGGCCGTCGTCGCCGTAGAGATCGCTCGAGCCGGCCAGCCGCGTGGCGAGGTGGCCGGTCTGGGCGAAGTCGCCCCGCCAGTAGCGGCGGACGTCGTCGCGGTAGCGGCCGTTCCACTCGGCCCACCGCAGGCTGGCGAACGAGCCCACCTGGTAGGCGCCGGCGGCATCCCAGGCCTCCGCGATGATCTTCGTGTCGGCCAGCAGCGGATCCTCGGTGATCAATTCCACGATCGGCGGATTCGGCAGGATCTCGCCGTTGCGGTCGCGGGAGAGCACGCTCGCGAGATCGAACCGGAAGCCGTCGATGTGGTAGTTGTGCACCCAGTGCCGCAGGCAGAGGAAGATCAGCTCACGGACGATCGGGTGGTTGCCGTTGATCGTGTTGCCGCAGCCGGTGTAGTTGCGATAGGTGGAGCCGCCGTCGCCCAGCATGTAGTAGACGCGATTTTCCAGCCCCTTGAACGAGAAGGTCGGCCCGAGATGGTTGCCCTCGGCGGTATGGTTGAAGACCACGTCGAGGATCACCTCGATGCCGGCCGCGTGCAGCGCCCGCACCATCTCCTTGAACTCGCGGACCTGGCAGCCCGGCTCGGTGCCCGCCGCATAGCCGCGATGGGGCGCGAAGAAGGCGACGGGGTCGTAGCCCCAGTAGTTCCGCCGCTCGCCGGGAAACTCGAGCGAGGGTATGTGCGGCGCGAACTCGTGCACGGGCATCAGTTCGACCGCCGTCACGCCGAGCGACTTGAGATAGGGAATCTTCTCGATCACGCCCCGGTAGGTGCCCGGATGGTCCACGCCGCTCGTCGGGCTTTGCGTGAACCCGCGGACGTGCAGCTCGTAGATCACCGTGTCGGCGAGGCCGCGGCGGAGGTGCCGGTCCCCCTGCCAGTCGAAGGAGTCGTCGATCACCACGCACTTCGGCGGCAGAAGCAGGCCGTCGGCCCCGAGTGAGAAGTCGCCGACGAGGGCCCGGGCGTAGGGGTCGATGAGCCGGGCTGTGCCGTCGAACCAGTGGCCCCGTTCCGGCTCGAACGGGCCGTCGGCCTGGAAGTGGTAGAGCTGCCCTGGGCCGAGGCCGGGCACGAAGATGCTCCAGATGTCGCCCCAGCGGTCCTTGGCCGGATCGAGCTCGATCACCTCGGCCGGGGCGGTCGCGCTGGCCGAGTCGTAGAGCAGCACCCGCATCGCCGTCGCCGAGTGGCTGTAGACGACGAACTGCGCGCCCCCCTTCCGCCGCCCGATCCCCTCGTGGAGCAGGGCGCCGTAGGGCAGGGGATGGCTGAACTGCAGTGGCGGCAGGTTCGGGCGGGCGCTGGCCCGCTGCGCGGTGAGTTTCGGTTTCCGCGGCGGCATAGGCCTGAATGATACCACCGCCGCCTGCGGCCCGGCGGTCGCGGGGGCCTCCTTGCGGGACCGGTAGACGCGGCGATGATAGCCACATGAGCGGAGCCACGTATTCGAGCGCCGGCGTCGATCTGGAACTGTACCGCGAGGGCATGGCCCGGCTGCCTGCGCACATGCGCCGCACGCAGTGCCCGCGGGTGATGAGCCCCGAGGGGGGCTTCGCGGCCCTGTTTCAGCTCGACTTCAAGGGTCTCTTCGCCCGCGGCTACGAAGATCCGCTGCTCGTGTCGTGCACCGACGGCGTGGGCACGAAGCTCAAGATCGCGGTGGAGGCGGGCATCCACCACACGGTGGGCATCGACCTGGTGGCGATGAGCGTCAACGACGCGCTCTGCACCGGGGCCGAGCCGCTCTTCTTCCTCGATTACGTGGCGATGTCGCACGACGACCCCAACCTGCTCGAGCAGATCGTGCGGGGCATCGCCGACGCCTGCGTGGAGTGCGAATGCGCCCTCGTCGGTGGCGAGACGGCGATCCTGCCCGACATGTACCAGCGGGGTGAGTACGACCTCGCCGGCTTCTGCGTGGGCGTGGTCGAGCGGAAGAAGCTCGTGGACGGCCGCGAAATCCAGCCCGGCGACGTGGCCCTCGGCATCGCCTCGAGCGGCTTCCATTCGAATGGCTTCAGCCTTGTCCGCAAGGCCGTGTTCGACATCGGCGGGCTCGCCTGCGGCGACGCGGTGCCCGCGCTT
>JBILVW010000317.1:0-3911 GCA_044370205.1 Pirellulales bacterium
CCGGCCACCTCGCCGATGCCTGCGCGGCGCTGCCCGAGCCGCCGCGGCTGGTCTACGTGTCGAGTCTCGCCGCGGCGGGGCCACCGCCCGTCGAGCGGGCCTACCGCGACGAGGCCGATCTGCCGACGCCGGTGTCCGACTACGGCCGCAGCAAGCGGGCCGGCGAGGTCGCGCTTGAGCGGCGGGCGCACCGACTGCCCGTCACGATCGTTCGCCCGGGCATCGTCTACGGCAGCCGAGATCCCAAGGTGGCGGCGATCTTCAAGGCGATCCACCGCACCGGGCTGCATGTCGTCGTGGGGTTCCGGACGCCCCGGCTCTCGCTCATCCACGTGGACGACCTCGTCGAGCTGCTGCTTCGCGCCGCCCGCGATGGGGAAACACTCGCCCCCGCCGGCAGCCGTGACGCGGCGCACCGCGGCTACTACTTCGCCTGTGACGATCGTGAGCATCCCACCTACTGGCAGTTCGGCCGCCGCGTGGCCGACGCGCTCGGCCGCAAGGTGATCGTCTGGCCGCTGTGGCGGTGGGTGGGGCGGACGGTGGGGGGCGTGTCGGAGGCCGTGTCGCAGCTGACCGGCTCGACGGCGATGCTCTCCCGCGACAAGGTCCGCGAGGCGACGGCCTGGAGCTGGGCCTGCTCCGGGGCCAAGGCCCGGGCCCAGCTCGCGTTCGTGCCCGCCCGGCCACTCGACTTCCGGCTGCGGGAAACCGCCGAGTGGTATCGCGATCATGGCTGGCTGTAGCCGCCCGGCGATCGCGGTGCTCGGCGCCGCTTGACGGCGAACGGTGGCGAGATCCTGGCGGAATTGAGCAGGGCGAAGCCGGTCAGCCGTGGCGGTCGATGACGAGCGGGTCGTGGGAGCGGATGTTGCCGATGCGGAGCGATGCCTTGCCCGCGAGCAGGTCGTCCACGACGTCGCCCACCACGCCGGCCCGCCAGCCCGACGCGAGCAGCGGCGGCTGCTCCTCGTCGAAGTAGCCGAGCTTGTGGGCGAGCAGGTCGCGCATGTCGGACGACGTGCCCACGAGTGCGGGCGCGAGGTTCATCTGCCGGCAGAGGCCCGCGATCGCCGTGGCCAGAAACTGGCCGAGCACGGCGAGCTGCGGCGGAGGCGTGCGGTGCCGCTCGCCCCCCGGGCATTCGTCGTCCGGGATCTCCAGTCCACGCTCGATCGCCGCCGAGAGGCTCTTGAGGATGTGCCGCAGGTCCGACCGCTGCATCCCGCGGATCGCGGAGATCTGCTGCTCGTTAGCGCTCTTCCGCTTGGCGAGCTCCACGAGCAGGTCGTCGCGGAGCACCCGCCGCGGCGGCATGTCGCGCTCCTCGGCGAGGGCGTCGCGCCAGTGCCAGACCTCGCGGGCGATGGCGAGCTCGCGCCGCGAGAGCCCGTTCATCCCCGATACCCGCCGCCACCGCTTCCGCACGAACGACTCCTCGACGTCGTTCTGCCAACTCGCCATCTCCTCTTCCATCCAGGCCACGCGGCCGAGCGTTTCGAGCTGGCCCTGGAGGGTCTGCCAGAGTTCCTCGAGGTGGCGGACGTCGTCCACGGCGTATTCGAGCTGGGCCGGGGAGAGGGGCCGCTGCCGCCAGTCGGTCCGCGTCTCGCCTTTGTTGGTCGGCAGGTCGAGGAACCGGCGGACGATCGAGGCGTAGCCCGCGGGGTAGTCGTGATCCACGAGGCCGGCGGCCACCTGCACGTCGAAGAGCCTCGCCGGCCGGGCCTTGATCGCATGCAGAATGAAGCCCATCTCCTCGCGGCCTGCGTGCACCACCGTGGTCCGACCCGATTCGGCGAGCAGTCGCCAGAAGGGCTCGAGGTCGCGGACGGCGAACGTGTCGATCACGGCGAGCACGCCCGGCGCCGCCACCTGCAGGAGGCAGAGCTGACTGCGATAGGTGTGCTCCGACACGAACTCCGTGTCGAAGGCGACGTGGGCATGGCCTGAGAGGCGATCCACGAGTTCGCGGAGCTGCGAATCGGTGGTGATGGTCTCGAAATCCCCCCGCGGGCCGCGGGGCGACGACGGGCGTGTGTGCCGGTTGTGCATCAGAGAAACAGGAAGGACATGAGCAGGAACACCGGCAGCAAGACCCCCAGGCTGTAGAGGACGTAGCCGAAGAAGCTTGGCATCTTCACGCCAGCCTGCTCAGCAATCGCCTTCACCATGAAGTTCGGGCCGTTGCCGATGTAGGTCATCGCCCCCAAGAATACGGCCCCGAGGCTGATCGCCGCCAGTCGGGCCACGTCCACGCCCGCCATCGTCTCGCCTGGCGAGGGCATCGCCTGGGCCGTCTTGAAGAACACGAGATAGGTCGGGGCGTTGTCGAGCACGCTGGAGAGCGAGCCCGTCGCCCAGAAGAAGGCCCGCGGCGATTCGATGCCCAGGCTCGCGCCCCGCTCGTTGAGAATCGCGAGGGCGGGCTGCATGCAGATGAAGATGCCCACGAACAGGGCCGCGACCTCGAGGATCGCCCCGTAGGTGAAGCCGTTCTTGCGGCGGACCTCCCGCGAGCCGAGCAGGAGCGACAGGCCCACGAGCCCGACGAGCACGGCTTCGCGGAGAAACACCCAGGGGTGCCAGTCGGTGCCTGGAAACGCCTTCGAGGGATCGAGCAGGGCGACGGCCGCGATCACGCCCGCCATGAGCAGGGCATTGGGCCAGAGGCCGCTGACTTTGAGAGCACCAGCCATGCGGGCGTCGCGGGCGAGGTCGCGGGCCGACTCGTGTGGATGGGCGAAGAAAGCGTCCCAAGCCCAGTAGATCGCGAGCAAGAGTCCGTTGACGAGCAGCCACGGCTTCCAGAGCGAGAGCGTCCAGAGGAAGTCGACCCCCTCGAGATAGCCGAGGAACAGCGGGGGATCACCGATCGGCAGCAGGCAGCCGCCACAGTTGCAGACGACGAAGATGAAGAACACGAGCGTGTGGGCCACGTGCCGCCGCTCACGGTTGGTCTCGAGCAGCGGCCGCACGAGCAGCATGGCGGCGCCGGTGGTGCCGATGAAGCTCGCGGCTAGGGCCCCGATGCCGATGAAGGCCGTGTTGACGGTGGGCGTGGCCTCGAGATCCCCCTCGATCCGCACGCCGCCGGTCACGCAGTAGAGCGCGAATAGCAGGACGATGAACGGCACGTATTCCGAAAGCAGTGCGTTGGCGAGCACCGCACCGGCCACGCCCCACGACGCCCCCGTCGCAGCCGGGGCCACCACTGCATGGCTCGGGAAGTGCAGCTCCACGGGATGGCGGTGGAAGAACGTGTAATAGGCGAGCGTGACGGCCGCGAGCAGGCCGGCGACGAGCAGCTTGCTGGAGTTGTGCTCCCACCAGTGCGAGAACTGCGGCGTGAGCGGCAGGATCGCGATCGCCGCCAGCAGGATCATGAACGGCAGCACCGTGGGCACCGGCGGGGCTGGGGCCGCGTCGCCATGATGGCCGTCGGCCGCCGCGTGGTCGGCTGCGGGATGCCCGCCGTCGGCATGGTCAGCGGCATGGTCCACGCCGTGGGCCGCTTGTGCGGCGACCAGCAAATCACGACCATGTTGCGGCCAGCCTGCCACCGCCGCCACGATGTAGCCGGCGAGCAGGGCGGCGATGCCGAAGAGCGTGGGATCCCGGCGCGACGGCCGGGATTCCTGGGAAGCATGATGCGTATCGTGCATGAGCGCGGTTCCATGACGACTGGACAATCGCCGAGATCGTATGCCGCCGGGCCTGGTTTCGGAAGCGTGATGAACCAACAACGTGCCGACGTGTGGCTGCGAGGAAACACCCGACCCGTGCTCGGAGGGGCGGTGGTGGCCGCCGTCATCGCCGCGGGGCTCCTGATTCTGGCGGTGCGACCGGCGGCTGCACCGCTGGAACGCGGCTGCCTCGTCGGCCTCGCGGCCGTTCTGGCCGGCGTCGTG
>JBILVW010000318.1:0-3888 GCA_044370205.1 Pirellulales bacterium
GTCCCGCCCTAGCGAGGCTGTCCGAGCGTGACCTCGAGCGTGACCTCGCCGCCACTACGCATCACGACGACTTTCACCGTTTCGCCTCCCTTGTGCTTGCGGAGGGCGCTGTCGAAGTCCTCGAGGCCGGTGATGGCGCTCTCACCGATGCGCACGATCAGGTCGCCGCCCTGCAGGCCGCCCTTCGAGGCCGGCGAGTCCTTCGTGACGCCCGAGATCGCGTAGCCTTTGCCCGGCTTGCCGAAGTCGGGAATGCTGCCGAAATACGGGCGGTCGCCGCCGCCGCGGGCGAACATCGTCGAGGCCACCTCGATGTAGCCGGGCCGCTCGGCCACGGTGGCCAGTTCCCGCACGATGTCGGCCACGAGGCCGGTGATTCGCACCATGCCGTCGTAGTTGATCTTCTCGGCGGTGTCGGTGGGCCTGTGGTAGTCGGCGTGCGAGCCGGTGAAGAGGTGGAGCACCGGGATCTTCTTGGCGTAGAAACTCGAGTGGTCGCTCGGGCCGAAGCCGCCGGCCTCCTTGGCGACCTCGAAGCCGCGGGCGGCGACGAGCCGATCGACGAGCTGCTCGAGGCCCGTGCCGGTGCCCGTGCCGTGCACGATGATCTTGTCGTCGACGAGCCGGCCGACCATGTCGAGGTTCACCATCGCCACGGTGTCGGCGAGCGGCACGGCTGGATTGGCGGCGTAATGGCCGCTGCCGAGCAGCCCCCGCTCCTCGCCCGAAAACGCGACGAAGAGCACGGTTCGCGGCAACGGCCCCGCCTCCTTCAGCCGCCGCGCCACTTCGATCAGAAGCGCGGTGCCGCTGGCGTTGTCGTCGGCGCCGTGGTGGATCGCCTTCTCGCCCGGCGCGGCCGAATTCGACCCGCCGTAGCCGAGATGGTCGTAGTGGGCGCCGAGCACGACGGTTTCGCGAGGGTCGATCGCGGGCCGGTCACCGGCCGCAGGTGCCCCGGCGCCCGGCAGCACCGCGAGCACGTTTCGGCCCTGCGTTTCGGTGCGGTCGATCGCGATCCGACCCCTGATTCGCCAGCCTGCGAGCGGGCCGCTGGCAGGCTCGAGCTTCTCGTCGATGCCCTTCTGGATGGCGGCCAGGTCGCGGCCGAGCGCCCGCTGCACCGCGTCGTCGATCACGTGCCGCTTCACGTGGAGGATCGGCAGCGAGCGTTTTTCGGAGCCTTCGCCCGCACGGGTGAACGACATCAGACCATCGCCTTCGGCCACGTCGTTGATGAAGATCACGCCCGCCGCCTCGTGCTCCGACGCGTTGGCCACCTTGCGGGCGAGGGCCGCATGCTGCGAGGCCTGGTTGCCGTCGAACACGCTGTGCGGATTGTCCTTCTGCGGCTCCTGCCGGAGGACGACGACTGCCGCCCCCTTGCCCCGTTCGGGCAGCGGCAGATAGTCGTCGTAGCCCTCCTTGGGCGCGGTGATCCCGTAGCCGGCGAAGGCCAGCGGCAGGTCGAAGGCTCCCGTACCGCCCGCGGCCAGCGGCGTGAAATCTTCGCCGAGCACGAGCGGGATCCGCTGGGGCTGGCCCGCCGCATCGGGCGGCCCGACGAGTTCCGCGGTGTTGTCGGACGCAGGGCCGAGCGTGGCCTCGAGCGTCATCGCGAACGGCTGAAACGGCTCCTCACCGATCACGGTGGTGTCGAGTCCGAGGCCGGCGAATTGCTGCGCCACCCAGTCGGCGGCAGCCGTGATACCGGCCGTCCCGGGCCCGCGTCCCTCCCGCTCCGGCGCGGCCAGCCAGGTGACACCCTGCCGGAGCCGGTCGCGGGTCGCGATGTCGGCTGGGCTCTGTGCATCGGCAGCGGGCTGCACCGGGGCCGGGGTCTCGGTGGCATGCACGCTGCTGGCCAGACCCACGACCGCGGCCGCGAGCACGAACGACCGCCGGCCATATTCCACAACCTTGAACATCGCTTCGCTCCATGTCGTTCATGTCTTCCGTGTCGCGGACTTCCCTGCCGCGAGTCGGCCTGCTGCGATCATTCTACCCCTGGCTTTGCGGCGGCCACGACGTGTGCCAGAATCGCCGCAGCGAAGCTGCATCACACCAGGAAAGCCAGAACGTTGCCGTCGCTGTTCGTCATCCAGGGCCGGAATCGCGGAGCCCGCTACGATCTCGCCGCGCACGAGGGGGCGTTGACCATCGGCCGTGAGGCGGGCAACGCCATCCGGCTCGACGACAACGAGGTTTCCCGCCGTCACGCCGAGATTCGCCGCGTGGGCGAGACGTTCGTCGTCGGCGACCTGAAGAGTTCCAACGGCACGTTCATCAACGACCGCAAGGTCGAGCGGGGCGAACTCGCCAGCGGCGACCGCATTCGGGTGGGCCGCACCGTGCTTGTCTACGCCCGCGACGCGGCCGCCGAGGAGGCGATCCGGCTCGTCGACATCGTGCCCCCCACGAGCGAGATCGACGGCTCGCGGATCGTGCGGTCCATGCGGGACGACGATTCGATCGCGATGGCGACCCCCGAGGAGGGGCAGGGCCGCTGGCTGGCGCGGGCCCGCAGCAACCTGCAGGTGATGTATCGCACGGCCCTCGCCGTGAGCCACACGCTCGACATCGACGAGCTCCTGGGCCGGATCCTCCAACTCGTGTCGGAATGGGTGGAGGCCGACCGCGGCTGCATCATGCTCGTCGATCCGGAGACTCGCGACCTGCGGATCAAGGCCCGCCGCGACCGCACGGCGGCCGATCCCGGCTCGATGTCCATCAGTCGGACGATCCTCGACTACGTGCTGGAGCGGCGGGAGGGCGTGCTCACGAGCGACGCGCAGGAGGACGACCGCTTCGCGTCGGGGGGCAGCGTCGTGCGGACGGGCGTCCGCGAGGCGATCTGCGTGCCGATGCAGGGCCGCTACGACGTCGTGGGCGTGATCTACGTCGACACGATCACGCCGCTGGCCGAGGCGCAGGGTGGCGGTCACCGGCGATTCACCGACGAGCACCTCAAACTGATGATCGCGATCGGCCACCAGGCGGCCCTCGCCGTGGAGGACACCACCTACTACTCGGCGATGGTGCAGTCGGAGCGGCTGGCCGGGGTCGGGCAGACGATCGCCACGCTCTCCCACCACATCAAGAACATCCTCCAGGGCATCCGCGGCGGCAGCTACCTCGTGGAAATGGGGCTCGAGAACGAGGATCTCGCCGTGCTCCAAAAGGGCTGGGACATCGTGCGGCGGAATCAGAACAAGATCGCGTCGCTCGTGATGGACATGCTCTCCTTCAGCAAGGATCGCGAGCCCGAGTTCATGGAGACGGACCTTGCCGCCCTCGTTGGCGACGTGGTGGA
Source organism: Pirellulales bacterium (assembly GCA_044370205.1). GTDB lineage: Bacteria > Planctomycetota > Planctomycetia > Pirellulales > UBA1268 > QWPN01. The sequence goes on from JBILVW010000318.1 coordinate 3,314, forward strand.
GACGGTGCAGCAGCGGGCCGACGAGGCGGGCGTGGCGATTCGCCGCGAGATCCCGGCGAACCTGCCGCACGTGATGCTCGACCCCGAAGCCATGTCGCGGGCGGTGCTCAACGTCGTCACCAATGCGATCGACGCAGTCGAGGAGCGGCCCGAGGGTGTCGTGAGGATCACGGCCACGGTCGATGGTGAGGCCCGACTCGTGCGAATCACCGTGGCCGACAACGGTCCGGGCATCTCGGCCGAGACGCTGGCGGATATTTTCAATCTGTTCGTCTCCACGAAGGGCGCCCGCGGCACGGGCCTGGGCCTGACCGTCAGCCGCAAGATTCTCCGCGAGCACGGCGGTGACATCCTGGCCACGAGCACGGAGGGGGCGGGCAGCACCTTTGCGCTCGAATTTCCCCTCCGACTTCCAGGTGACTCCCCGGCCACCGGCTCCGACATCCACTCTTGATACAAGCCCCCAGGCGCAAGCCTCTCCATACAAGCCCCCAGGCGCAAGCCGGGGGATAATACGCGTCGCATCGGCCACGACGTCGTTTGATCTGCTTGCGGCGGCATTCTCCCCCTGCTTG
>JBILVW010000319.1:0-3865 GCA_044370205.1 Pirellulales bacterium
GCGATCGCCTTGGAAAGCTTTCAATCGACATCGCGCTCTTCATGCAACACCTGCAACCCGAGTTCCTGCCCCCCGGATATATGCTCCGGTTATGGAACTCCCGTCTGCTGTCCGTCCGGCTCCGGCAGCACGAAGTGCTGCGCGACAGGAGGGGGCAGGTAGGAGGGCTCGGTCGGGCCCATGGCCCGCGGCGGGCCTTCGGCGAGCGGTGGGCCGCACGCTTGCGACCCCCAGCACTTCCCGTCGTTTTCGCAATGCCGGAGGTGGGACTTGAACCCACACGCCCTTGCGGGCAACGGATTTTGAGTGCCCCCAAGGACCGCAGTCGCGTGACGGTCGGATGGCAGTTGGCCGTATTTCTCGGAAACGGCGTGCGGCGATAGAGCCTGAATTTCCCTGTCGGGGCGGACTCGCCTCACAGTTTGCCTCACACGTTTCCGGCTCCGGCCAGCCCTGTCAGGTCGGTCCCAAGGTTCGCCGCCACGACGGCCCGCAAGGGGGTCAAAAAGCCCGCTTGACGACTGGTGTCGTCAAGCGTAGTATGACCACATGACGACATATGTCGTCTAGAAGCCCGTAGCCGCCAGCCGACGGCACGGCACAGGAGCAAATCATGACGCAAAAGAAAGCGGTGAACCCGGAAGGCGACCTGACGCCCGCCCAGTACGAACTCTTGGCCGTGGCCTGGAACGGCCCGGCCGAAGGCATGACGGTGGCCGAGATCTGGCAGACGGTGGCCGACCGCCGGGGCGTGACGCGGACGACAGTGTTGAACCTAGTCGATCGGCTCGAGAAGCGGGGCTGGCTCAAGCGAGAAAGCATCGGCGGAGTCTACCGCTACCGGCCGACGCACGACCGGGCGTCGGCCGAGGCGCGGCTGGCGACGGGCTTCATGGCCGGTTTCTTCGGCGGCTCACCGACGCAGCTCGTGCAGAGCTTGCTGGGCTCGGGCGACGTGTCGTCGGCCGACATCGATCGGCTCGAGCGACTCTTAGCGGAGGCGAAGCAGCAGAAGGCACGTGGCGGCAAGCGGCCGCCGAAGGGAGGTCGGTCATGAACACGCTCTGGGGCAACACAGTCTGGAACAACATGGCCTGGAACAGCACGGTGTGGAACGGGATGCTCTTCGATCAGGCTTGGATCTTTGCAAGCGCCGGCGCTGCGGCGGCCGCAGTGATCGTGACCGTGATGGCGCTCGTGGTCGGCCGGGCGGTGCGAAGCCGGCCGGCGCCGCTCCGCTACGGTCTCCTGCTTGCGGGCCTCGTCGTGGTCGGGATCGTGCCGGCAGTGGCTGCTGCGAGCCGCCTTGCGGGCTGGGCATTTGTCACGGTGCCGGCAGCGGCCGTCGATCAGCCGCTTGCCGCGGAGGCCTTCGTTGCTGCTGCGGCGCCGAGGCCGCTGCGAAAGCCAGTAGCTGTAGCCGACGGTGAGTTCGCGTTGCCGGATTCCATCGAGGAGACGGCTGCAGCGTCGCTTCGTATAACCACGTTCCGTGAGGTGGCGTCGTGCCTGCTCTGGGTATGGTTCGGGGGCATCGTGTTCTTCGTGGGCATCGTGACGCGTGATCTCGTCCGCCTGCGGCGGCTCGGCGGGTCGCTCGTCGCATGCAACAGCCCGGCCGTGATCGGCCTGCTCGACGAGGCGGCGAGAGCCGTCGGGCTGACGCATCCGCCGCGGCTCTTTGAATCGGCGGCGGTGCCGGTGCCGGTCGTGATCGGGCCCGTGGCGCCCGTCATCGTGCTGCCAAAGGGGATGGCACACGCGCTCGACCGCGAGAAGCTCTCCGCCGTGCTCGTACACGAGGCGGCGCACGTCGTGCATGGCGATCTCTGGGTGGGTCTCCTGCAGCATGCCGTGGCCGTGGTGTTCTGGTGGTGCCCGCCGGTACACCGGCTCAACCGCCGACTGTCTGAGGTCCGCGAGGAGATCTGCGACGACTACGTGGTGGTGGCCCAGGGCGACGGCTTCCGGCTGGCGGAGGTGCTCGTGGAGATGGCGGCCGGCCTGCGCGGGAAGCGCGAGCGGCTGGCGATCGGGGCATTGGGCGCGATCGACGAAAAGCCGGCGCTCGAGGGACGCGTGGAGCGGCTCGTCGACCTCACGCGGAAGACCGTGCCGATGACGCGGATGAACCGAATCGCGATCGTCGCGGCCGGGACGTTTGGCGCCGTGGCGCTTGCGATCGTCGTGGCGACGACGATCCACGCAGCCGACGAGTCGGCAGTCGCCCCGTCTCCGGCCGAGTCGCAGCCGCTGCCCGCGGCCGCACCTGCTGCCGGTTTGGACGTCGACGAACTAAGGGGCCTCGACGCAGCGCTCGCCTGGATCGCCAAGCGTCAGGAGGCCGACGGCGGGTGGAGTCTCGACGGACCAAAGCCGACGCGGGCCGCGGCCACGTCGCTTGCGATCCTGCCCTTCCTCGCCCGTGGCTACGATCACAAGACGCCGGGACCATATCGCGAACACGTCGCCCGCGGCATCGACTTCCTCGTCAAACTCGTCGGCAAAGACGGCAGCGCCGTCAAGGACGGGGAAACGATGTACAGCCAAGGCCTCGTGGCGATGACGCTCTGCCGGGCCTACGGCCGCACGCGGGATCCGGCCCTCGCGGCAGCGGCCCAGGCCACGCTCGACTTCATCATGGCCGCGCAGCATGAAGGCGGCGGCTGGCGGTACGGGCCCAAGCAACCTGGCGACACGTCGGCCCTCAGCTACCAGATAGAGGCTCTGGCCGATGGTGAAGCCGCTGGCTTGAAGGTGAAGCCTGAGACGTGGGCGGGCGTCGCGAGGTTCCTGGATTCCGTCCAGGGCGACGATGACGGCAGCACCTACGGCTACGTGGTATCGGGCAGGGGCAAAACCACGACGGCCATCGGCCTCCTCGGCCGCCTGCGATCCGGCTGGAAGCCGGAGAAGCTGGGGCTCGTGACGGGCGTCGCCGCCGTGGTCGGCGGGGGACCTACCAGAAAAATCTACCACGACTACCACGCGACCCGCCTCGTCCATGCGGCTGCCGACGTCAAGGCCTGGGCAGACTGGCGAGCGAGCGTGGCCGATCATCTGATCGAGGGCCAAGTCAAGGAAGGCGACGACACCGGCAGTTGGCAGGAGCACGAAAGTCTTGCCCAACCGTGGTTTTCTTATGGTCCATTGGTGGCGACCTCCCTCGCGGCCCTCACCCTCGCCGAACCGCTCGACCGCACGATGCTCAGAGCGAAGTAATCACGCCTGCTTGCAGACAATGGCAAGTGGCCGGCAACTTGTGATTTCTTGAGTGCTGGTCACTGGTCACGTCGGACCGTAGGCATCCTTGCGGTGGCGGATGACTCGAATCTCGACGATCAACTGCGTGTCGTCGATCGCGTAAATGATCCGGTAGTCACCGACTCGAACCCGCCACAGGTCATCGCCACCCCGCAATTTCTTGCAGCCAGATGGTCGTGGCTGCGTGGAAAGCGAGTCGACCTTCGCAGCGACACGGTCGATGACCTGATCAGGCAGTGACTCAAGTTCCTTGGCGGCGGACCTTCCGATCCGCACCTCATGCACGGCGACGGCCCTTCTTCAGGCGGCCGACCTTCTCCAGTCGGGATCGGACCGTTGCCCAACTCTGGCTCGGCTCGCGCTCCCGCGACCTGGCGGTGGCGACGTCAAGGATGTCTTCCCAAAGGCCGCTCCCTTGCCGGAGATCGATCATCACGGCGGTCTTGTGGCCATGCTCGTCGAACAGGAACTTGACCCCGCGAATCATAAATGAGCCTCCGAGCCGCACCTGGAAACTGAACTCTTGATAGTATCCGATCGCGACGGGGGGTGTTTTTCAGAAGTGCCGGAGGTGGGACTTGAACCCACACGCCCTTGCGGG
>JBILVW010000320.1:0-3860 GCA_044370205.1 Pirellulales bacterium
CTCGCGGGCCAAGGCGGGAATGTCGACTGCGGCGAGGCGTTCGAGCGGCGCGGCGATCTGCGTCGCGAGCCGCGTTTCCAGTTCGGGCGTAAGCACGCCGTTGACCTCGAGCTCGCGGCGGATGAGGCGGAAGGCGGCGGCGATCTCGCCCGTCTCGCCGGCGGCCCGCGACGCGGCCTCGCCGCAGCGGACGGCTGGGCCGACAGGGGCGGCCGAGGTGTCCGCCTCTGTCGGCTCGTCGGTCGGGGGCTCGGCTACCTGCGGCGGCGCGGCCAGCACGTCGCGGGCCTGGCCGAGGTCGTCGATCGCGGTCTCGAACCGGCGGCGGAGCAGAATCTCGCGGGCTTCGAGCAGGGCTCGCAGGGCTTCGGGCGTGACGACGTCGAGCGTCCAGGAGTCGCTGCGGCCGATGTTGGGGCCGCCGGCAAGGCCGCAGGTGTCGCGGGCCTCCACCATGAGCGTGAGACGTTCGCCCGGCTTGATGGCCAAGGCCGCGAGAGCCACGAGTTCGGGTGCGTCGGCGGTCAGCTCGACGGCCGGAAGGTTGCCGCGGACGCGGTCGATCGGCTGGCGGACCGGGGATTCGGATGCGGCGCGGCCGAGCACGACGGCGGCCTCGGCCAGCCCGTGGTCGTCGGTGAGCGTGCCTTCAAGCGGCAGCCGAGCCTGTGGCGTGACCGCGGTCGAGACGCCGCGCAGCGTCAGGGCGAGTTGCGGCGGCTCGTCGGCGACGGCGACGAACTGGATGCGGATGGGCTCGCGATTGGGCAGGCCCTCGGTGTCGGTGAGCGAACATTCCACGCTGGCGTCGGCATCGAGCTCGGCGATCTCACCGCTGATGGTTCGCTGGTCGGCGTCGGCGCTTGGCCCGAGTTCGGCGAGCGTGACGGGCTCCGCCGCAGTCGTGCCGGCTGAAGTGATTGTCAGCCGCGCGGCCGAGAGTGCCTTGGTGGCCGTGCAGGTCAGCCGCACCTTCGAGCCGCGGGGCACCCGAACGACTCGCGCGGCGGCAACGCGGCGTTCGCCGTCGCCGAGATAGGCGGGGGGCTGCGAGGTGATCTCCAGACCAGCCAGATCGGGAGGATCGACGACCCTCAGCCGCAGCCCTCCCAGCCGTGCGTCGCCCCCCCGAATCTCGAGGTCCGTGTCGCTGACTGCATTGCGGATCACATGCTCGAACGACCGCGACTCGGCGTCGGCGGCGGCCCGCATCCCCATTCGTTCGGCCTTCCAGCCGTCCGGCCGCAGCGTGCGAAGCTCGACCAGGTCGGGCGGGCCTCCCGCGGCGCGGGCATGCACCACGATGTCGACGTCGCTGCCACGGGCCACCGTCCGCACGCCGGCGGTGAAGCCCTCGGCCTCGAGCCGCACCCGCCGCGGCCAGGGCTCGTCGGTCATGGCCAGGATCCGTCGGGCCCAGAGGCCGGCGGTGGCCGGCCGTGCCGCAGCGATCCCGACGACCGTCGCTGCGGCCGCCGCTCCGGCCAAGGCGTGCATCGCGAGCCGACGGCGGCGAAAGATGGCTGCCGAACGCACCTCGCCGAGCATGGCCACCGCGTCGGCGGTGGTGCGGCGGACGAGCTCCGGATCGACGTCTGCCCGCGGCCGATCGGCGAGTTCGATCGCCGTGGACAGGCTGTCGCCGCAGCGGGGATGCCCGCGTTCGACGACGAGCGCGAGGGCCGCGTCGGTGAGAGGAGCGAAGAGCCGGCCGAGCAGCGTGGTCGCCACGATCCAGGCCAGACTGCCGATGCCGATGCCGAGCATGGCGAGTCGCACCCAGGCCGGTGGCTCGATGCTCCAGTCGATCGCGAGCGTCGCCCAGAAGATGATCGCGGCCGCCAGTCCGATTCGCCCGAGTGACTCGATCCAGATCCAGCGCCGCGTCTGCCGACGCAGTCCGGCGAGCAGCGTCCGCAGGGGCGCGACCGTCACCGGTGCGGAGGGTGCCGGGGCGTGAGGCGACGGTGCAGCGAGGGTGGAAGATGCCATGCAGGACGACGCGCTATGCCAGGGTGAGGAGCCGGCGGAGAATCCATTCTCCACAGAGCATCCCGGCGGCGATCGCCAGCAGGATGCCGTTGAGCTGCTGCTTGAAGTGTGGATCGGGGGCACTCGACTCATATTCCCGCCGGGAGCGATCGGGCAGCAGCGCGGCGAGTTCCCGGGCGGCCTCGGGCGTCCAGGCCGCATCCTGCAGGAACCGTGTGCGGCCGCCGGTGACGGCCGCGAGCTCTTCGAGCAGGCCGCGGTCGATGCGGGGCTGCGCCAGTTCGCTGTCCGGCAAATGGGCCTGAATCCGCCGCACGAGCGGCTCGTCCGCCCCTGCGGCCCCGAGATCGGCATCGATCTGCCAGCCACCCTCGCGGGTGGCGACGAACGAGCCGCGGAAGACGTCGCTGCGGCCCGGTTCGGCTGCCAGGGCGACCGCCGCGCGGCTGCCGTCGGGGCTGACGACCCGGCACGTGGCCCCGCGCCCACCGGCTTCGGGCACGACCAGCCTGACAGTCACCACGCCGCCCACCGGATACCGCTCGCGATCGACGAGGAGCCGGCCGCGGCGGGAGCCGCGGAGCAGACGGCCCTGCGACACGTGCCGCACGAGCTGGGTCGTGAGTCGCTCGTGGGCCGCGACGTCGAGGCTGCGCAGCCGCCAGAACTCGCCGCTGCCGGCGTAGAGCACCGTGCCCGAACCATAGAGCTGGCCGGCGATGAAGATCGGCAGCGAGCCGGCTGTCGGAGTCGGGCCTGTCGCACCAGCGGAGCCGTGCGAACCGGGCGTGCCGAGCCGGGCATACACGGTCGCGCCGGGCTTTTCGGGGCCGGCGGGGCAGCGGGCATAGATTCCCGGAAATTCGTCCCACAGCGCCTCGCTCGCTCCGCGGGTGGCGGCCAGCCAGAGAAACTCCGCATCGCTGCCATCGCGGGTGAATCGGATCGGCTGCGGCTCGCCGTCGCGGGTGCCGACATCGGCCGCGAGTCGTCCGGGCCCGCGGAGCTCGAGCGGAAACAGGTTGCGAATCGGCGTCATCTGCGGATCGGCCAGCCAGGCATCCATGAACACGACTCCCGCGACGAGCAGCAGCCCGCCGGATTCACGGCCCACCCACCGCTCGAGCCGGCTGCGAGCGGCGAGATCGAGCCGCCGCCAGTCGTAATCGAAGGAGACGATCGCGTCGTATTCGGCCAGGGCCTCGTCGCTGGCGGGAAACGCATCGAGGATGTGCCGTGCATCCTGCGACACGCCGGCTGCCGCCGTGCCGAGCAGCACGTCGGTGCTGAAGCTCTCGTCCCTCTGGAGCACGTTCCGCATGAACTGATAGTCGCGGCCCGGCCCGCCCGCCATGAGCAGCACGCGGGTCACGCGATCGACCACCTCGATGTCGGCGGTGGTGCGGGCTTCGGGCAGGTCCGCATCGCCCGCCGCGGCGGTGACCCGCACCGCGAGCGTGCGGCGGCCGGGCGACGACAGCCCGGCCACGTTGAACCGTACGGGCACCAGCTCGCCGTCGGGGCCGAGGACTGCATCGAGCGCGTCGATCGGCGTCGATGCCGTGGCGTCGGTCGTCGTCGCGAGCTCCACCCTCACGCGGCGGCCCGCCAGGCCCTGCGACTGAAGATGGGCCGTCACGGCGAATGCGTCGTCAGGAAACACGCGGGCCGGGGCGAGAAGGTCGGCCACCCGCACGTTGGGCGACGTGACGTCGCTGCCGACGCCGAGCGGATACACGGCTACGTCGGCCGCGGCGAGGGTGGCGGCCGCCGCCCGTGGATCGGTGCCGGCCGTGGTCACACCGTCGGTGAGCACGATCACGCCGGCGAGGGCGGCTGCGGGCTCGTCGTCGAGCACCCGGCCGAGC
>JBILVW010000322.1:0-3838 GCA_044370205.1 Pirellulales bacterium
GGGTTTTCGAAGGAACGGGGAAGCGTGGCTCGGGCGGAAGCAAACGGGCCGACTCAGCTTAAATAATGGTTTCGTTCGCGCCTCGCCCCACCCGCTCCCGCGGGCGGCGTTCGTCTTGTGCGGATGCTGCGGCTACGCCTCCGCATCGAGCACCGCCGTTCAGCGAGACTTGCATGCCAGCATGAGGCTCAGTACAGTTGCCGTTTATCATGATAAACCGCATCGTGACTGCATCCGATCTGGCCGGCGAGTCCTGTTTTTTCTGGGGACCTCGACAGACAGGCAAGAGCACTCTGCTCCGGGCCCTGTTTCCGAACGCACCCACGTACGACCTGCTGTCGTCCCGTGAGTTTCGCCGACTCGCCGCCGACCCGGGGCTGTTTGCCGAGGAATGTGCGGCTCTCGTCGACAGGCGGCAGCCGGTGATCGTCGACGAGATCCAGAAACTGCCGGCCCTGCTCGACGAGGTTCATTCGCTGATCTCGCGGCGGGGGCTGAGGTTCATCCTGACGGGCTCTAGCCCGCGGAAACTGCTCCGTGGCGGCGGCAACCTCCTCGGGGGCCGGGCCGTTCGGCACGAACTCTTGCCGCTCACGTCGGCTGAAGTGCCCGACCTCTCGCTGGACCACGCGCTCAACAGAGGCTTGCTCCCGCCCCACTATCTTTCCGATCGCGCGGCCGCGAAGCTCGAGGCCTATGTTGGCGATTACCTCCGTGAGGAAATCCTCAACGAGGCCCTGACCCGCAATCTACCGGCGTTTCAACGATTTCTGGAGGCCGCAGCATTTTCCAATGGCCAGATCGTCAACGCGGCAACGATCGCCCGAGAGATCGGCGTCGCGGCGAACACCGTACGAGGCTATTTCGACATCCTCGTCGATACGCTTGTCGCGACGTGGGTGCCCGCCTGGACGAAGCGATCCAAGCGTCGCGTCATTCAAGCGCCGAGGTTCTGGTTCTTCGATGTGGGCATCGTGAATGAACTGTCCCGGCGCGGGCATCTTCTGCCCGGGTCAGCCGCCTTCGGCGCGGCGTTCGAACACTTCATCTTCATGGAATTGCGAGCCCACGCCATCTATGCGCCGCGCGGCACAGGACTGCCCATCAGCTACTGGCGAACGGCGTCGGGCATCGAAGTCGATTTCATCCTCGGCAATGCGGAGGTGGCCGTCGAGGTAAAGGCCACGGAGAATCCCACGAGCGACCACCTGAAGGGGCTTCGGGCCTGGCGGGAGGAACATCCGAAAAGCCGCTGCATCCTCGTGTGTCGAACACCGCGCGGCCGACGGACGGAAGATGGCATCGAAATTCATCCGTGGCGACAATTTCTTCGCCAGCTATGGCGTCATGAAATCCAAATCGGCAACAATCATGCGGCGGGCCAATCGCGGTGACGCCCGTTCTCTGAATCCCTCGACCGGAGCCTGAATGATGCCCCTCGATCAGAAGCACTTGCCCATGTTCACGGCCCGTGTCGCCGCCGTCGCGATCGCCCTCACGGCGAGCCTCGTCGGCTCCTCGCATGCGATCGCCGCCGAACGGCTCGTCTGGTTCGGCACCTACACCGGCGGCCCGGGGAAGTCGGAGGGGATCTACGTGGCCACGTTCGACGACGCCACCGGCAGGCTCTCGCCGGCGAAGCTCGCGGGCACCGAAAAGAATCCGTCGTTCCTCGCCGTCCACCCGCGGCTCCCGATGCTCTACGCCGTGGCCGAGGTGGGCACGTTCGACGGCAAGCCCGGCGGTGGCGTCGCGGCCTTCGCCTACGATCCCTCCACCGGCATGCTCACCCCCAAGGGCACGCAGGCCGCCGGCGGCAGTGGCCCCTGCCATGTGTCGGTCGATCCCGCGGGCAAGGTCGTGCTCGCGGCCAACTACGGCGGCGGCAGCACGATCTGCCTCGGCCTCGCCGCCGACGGATCGCTCGAGCCCGCCGTCACGGCGCCAGCCGGTGAACCCGCCGGATTCTTCCAGCACGGCTGGCCGCGGGCCGGCGAGTTCGGCCTCAACACCGGCCGTCAGGAAAAGCCGCACGGCCATTCGGTGGGCGTCTCAGCCGACGGCCGGTTCGCGGTCGCCTGCGACCTCGGGCTCGACCAGGTGATCGTCTTCAAGCTCGATGCAGAGAAGGCGACGATCCAGCCCCACGGCTACGTCCGTGTAAAGACCGCCGCCGGGCCGCGGCACTTCGCGTTTCATCCGAGCGGCCGCTACGGCTACGCCGTCAACGAGTTCGACCTCACCGTCACGGCCTTCGCCTACGACCCCGAGGCGGGCTCGCTCCGCGAACTCCAGACGCTCTCCACCCTGCCGGCCGACGTCACCGACCGCAAGGGTTTTTCGTGCGCCGAGATCGTGGCCCATCCGTCAGGCAGGTTCCTCTACGCCTCGAACCGCGGCCACGACACGATCGCGATGTATGCGATCGACGAGGCGAAGGGCACGCTCACGTTCTTGGGCGTGCAGCCAATCGAGGGCGCGATGCCCCGCAACTTCGCCGTCGACCCGACCGGAAAGTTCCTGCTTGCCGGCGGGCAGAACTCCACCACCGTATCCGTGTTCGCCATCGACCAGTCCACGGGCCGCCTGAAGTTCACCGGCACGAAAATCGACTGTCCCTCGCCCGTCTCGATCGTCTTCGGCCCGCCCTCGGGCCGCTGAGCGACAGCATTTGCCAGACGGCATCTCCTATGCGGCGGCATCCACAATGGATCCGTTGCACCAGACGTGCACGCCGGACCTATGGGCAAAGTCCAGTGCCTCCGGCAGGATGGCAGCGCAGGCCACGAGTGGAATGGCATTGAGCCCCGCCTTGCGGAGAATCGCAGCCCTTCGCTCAGCGCGGACGATGTCATTCGTGTCGCCCGTCGAGGAGACCTCAACGACGACATACGCTTCCTCGCCGTCTACGAGCCCCTTGGCGACAATGTCGGCCCGGAGGAAATCATCGACTTCTTCCGTTGTCACGCGGGGCTCGATTGCGTCGAGAAGCGTGTCGTTGCCAACCACCTTTCCCCGTCGTAGAAACCTGCCGAGATAAGCAGTCAGCCGGTCGCGAAACCGGAGTTCGAACGTGTGGCCGACGACAGCATCGGTGCGGACCGTGAGCCGCTGCATCGCGTCAGCCAATATTTTGATCTGCTGCTCGGTGCGGCCCTGGGCCTCAGCCAGTTCAACCATCCTCGCCTCGGTGCGGCCCTGGGCCTCGAAGAGCTTCGTCTGGCCATCGACCAGTTCAGCCATCTTCGTATCGGTGCGGGTTTGGGCCTCGAACAGCTTCGTCTGGCCATCGACCAGTTCAGCCATCTTCGTATCGGTGCGGGTTTGGGCCTCAAAGAGCTTCGTCTGGCCATCGACCAGTTCAGCCATCTTCGTGTCGGTGCGGGCCTGGGACTCGAAGAGTTTCGCTTGGCCATCGACGATTTCAGCCATCTTCGCGTCGGTGCGGGTTTGGGCTTCAAAGAGCTTCGTCTGGCCATCGGCCAGCCTCGTGAGCGCGCCGTCCAGCCGTGAAACATTTGCGTCGATCGACTCGCGGAGAATCCGGAAATCCTCCTTCGTGACGGTGTCCTTCAGCTCCTCGAACATCGTCCCCAGCGTCTGTGCGAGTGACTTGGCGGCCGCGTCGCCGAGCGTCGCCTTGAAGTCTTCGTAGATTCGATACGTGTTCATGTGAGAGCACCTGACAAACAATCATATGACTGACTTTCGAAAAGTGTACAGGCGTATAATGAAGGCGTCAAGTGCCGGCCATGCGTTGAACGCAGGCTGTGCGATGATCGTGACGAGGCACGCCGGACGCCTGTGCCGGTTTCACGGGCACCTGCTGCCCGTTTCC
>JBILVW010000323.1:0-3823 GCA_044370205.1 Pirellulales bacterium
TCCCCGCGCACCAGCGGCAGAGCGGACACCATTGCTTCAGGAAATATTCGAGACCGCTCCAGCCGCCGATCGGCAGCGCGGCGATCGCGAGCAGGGCCGCCAGTTCGACCCATTGATCGTAGGTGGATTGGGCGCCGGCCACCCAGAAGGGCTGCGACGCGATCACGCTGAGGAGAAACATCGCGGCCCCCATGGCGTTGAACTTCACGAGGATGCCGAGCACGAGGCAGGCCCCGATCGTGACCAGCGACCAGCTCACGAATCGGTCGGCCTTCCAGAGCGGGCTCGGCTCGATCGCCGCCGCAACCCGCCGCCGCTCGGCATCGGATGCGAGCTGGCCGTCCCACTCCGCCACGAGCTTGCGACCGATCGCCGCCGCGCTCGCCATCCAGCCGTTGGCCTGACCAGTGAGCTCGTTTCGCTTCTTCGCCAGCCGCTCGCGTTCGAAAGGGATCGCCGTCGCTCCCGGCTTGCCCGCCATTCCGGCCAGCCGCTGCACCTCGAGCCGGTATGCCGCGAGGTCGTCGTCGATCGAGGCCACGTAGTCGGAAAGTTCACCGCGAGCGGCATCCAGCGATTTCGCAGCTGCGGCCTGGGCGTCGGCTGCAAGCGGCACGAGCTTCGTCCGCCTGGAGAGCACTTCCTGCCAGGTTTTCACGACGCTCTCCTGCCAGCGGGTCGCAGCCTCGCCGGCATCGGCCGCGCCGGCCGATCCGAGCGTGCCCGTCCAGTCGCCCGTCTGTGGCAGGCTGCTGCGGTACCAGTCGCCCAGCGGCCCGACGGCAGCCTTGCGGAACCCGGCGCTCGACCAATCGGGATCCCGGAGGTGGCTCAGCCCCTCCAGAAAGAAATGGAGCCCGACCACGATGCGGAGAAAGGCCAGGGCCGCCACGGCCAAGAGCGTCGTTCGCATGAAATCCACCGAAAGGATGACGGGCCTCGTGCGGCCCCGGGAGGGCTAACTCTAATTGAACCTTCTCTTTCCGGCGAGACAAGCAAAAAACCTCCGCTCCCCGAGAATCTGAACCGGCAGCCCCTGGCCCACGCTTCGGCTTGCCTGTTTGCCGCTCCTCCTGCCACAACTCGTGGCATGCGAATCGTTCTCTGCTACCCCGTCGAGCCACGCCACGTCGCCCAGATCCAGGCTGTGGTGCCTGACGCTCAACTCGTCGATGCCGGGCAGGAGCGGGTGGCCGCCGAATTGCCCGAGGCCGACCTGTTCTGCGGCCACCCGAAGGTGCCCGTGCCCTGGGAGAAGGTCGTCGGCCGTGGACGACTGAAATGGATCCAGTCATCGGCGGCCGGGCTCGACCACTGCCTCGTGCCGAGCGTCGTCGGGTCGTCGATCGTGGTCACGAGCGCGTCGGGCGTGTTGGCCGACCAGGTGGCCGAGCACACGCTCGCCCTGATCACGGCCTGCACGCGACGAATCCCGCTCTTCCTCGACCAGCAGGCCCGCCGCGAGTTCGTGCGGCGGCCCACTCGCGACCTCACCGGGGCGACCGTGGTGATCGTGGGCCTCGGCGGCAACGGCCGTCGGCTCGTGGAGGTGCTCGCCCCGTTTCGCGTGCGGATGCTGGCGACCGACTGGTTTCCCGTGCATCGTCCGCCGGAGGTCGAGTTTCTCGGCGGGCCCGACACGCTCGCCGACCTCCTGCCGCAGGCCGACATCCTGCTTCTGGCGGCGCCACTCACGGAGCACACCCGCGGCATGATCGATGCCGCGGCGATCGCCCGCATGAAGCCGGGCTCGATCATCGTCAACGTGGCCCGCGGGCCGCTCGTGGATGAGCAGGCGCTGGCCGACGCGCTGGCCAGCGGCCACCTCGATTCCGCGGGGCTCGACGTCACGCCCGAGGAGCCGCCGGCGGCTGAAAGTCCTCTCTGGACGGCGCCGCGGCTGGTGATCACGCCGCACGTGGGGGGGCAGTCGGCCCGCCGGATCGATGCGATGACCGATTTTTTCTGCGATAATCTCCGACGGTATCTGGCGGGGCGGCCGTTGCGAAACCTCGTCGACAAGCGGCTGGGCTTTCCCGAGTCGCCCGCAGAGCCAGCGCACCAGTGAGACTCGCAGCATGAACGCTCCTGAACCCGATGGCATGACGACCACGATCTTTCGCGAGGAGGTGCCGACGATCGCCGTCAGCGGCGACGTGGGCAGCTCCTGCCCGCAGGATCTGCTCGCCCGCTACAGCGAGATCCTCGCCGCCGGCAGGCTGAGTTGGACGGAATACCACAACCTCGACCGGCGGCTCGGCTCGGGCGGCCAGGGGGTCGTGTATTTGACGACGCGGCGGGGCACCGACAGCTTCTCGTTGCCGGTCGCGATCAAGGTGTTTTCGCCGGAGCGGTACGAGACGGAGGACCAGTATGTCGAGGCGATGAACCGGATCGCGGCGACGGCCGCGCGGGTCGCGCAGATCCAGCAGGACAACCTGCTCGACGTGCAGAACTTCGTCGAGCAGCGGCGGATCCGGATCATGGAGATGGAGTGGATCGACGGCTACGACCTCTCCCGGCTGCTTGCGCCCGAACTGCTCGCCGAGACCCGCGCCAGCGTGAGCGACGACCGGTGGCGGTATCTCAACAACGTGATCGTGACCGCAGGCCCGCGGCAGTCGCGGCTGAAGCCGGGCGTGGCGATCGCCATCGTGCGGGAGTGCCTTGCCGCCCTTGCCGCCCTCCATCGCGAGGGGATCGTGCATGGCGACATCAAGGCCGCCAACATCATGGTGAAGCGGACGGGCAACGCGAAGATCATCGACATCGGCTCCGCCCATGCGATGGACGAGCCGCCTCCCACCCGCACCTGCACGCCCGCCTATGCGGCGCCCGAGGTGCTGGAGGGACGCGGCAACACGCCGCGATCCGACCTCGCGAGCCTCGGCTACGTGCTCGTGGAGATGCTCGGCGGCCAGCAGCCCTTCGCCGGCCTGCAGTCGTATGCGGACCTGCTGGAGGCCAAGCGGTCGCTCGTGCATCGCCTGCCGCAGCTCTTGCCGTCGGAGGTCACCTGCAACGAGCTCCTGATGGACTTCTGCCGCGGGCTCATCGCCTCCGACCCGGCGAAGCGGTTTCCGAGCGCGGAGGATGCCGATCTGGAGAAGGGGGGCGCGGCCAGCTTCCACCGCCAGCTGATCGTGGGCGGTCTCGCCAGCGAATACGGCAATGAAGTTCGCGCCTGGCTCGAACAGCTCGAATGACGGGTTGAAAGGTCGCGTTCCGGCTGGGCGATCCCCCGGCTTGCGCCTGGGGGCTCTTATTGAACCCATTAAAGCCCCCATGCGCAAGCGGGGGGATCCTCGGATCACCCGAGGCGGCGGTAGATGCCGCGGAGCACGGCTGTCGTGCCCCGCGGGGCGAGCCGCTTGAGCCGCCAGAGCCAGCGGGCCTGGAGGCCGACCACGACGTACCGCCGGTTGCGGTGAATCGCGCGGAGCACGCGACGGGCGACGCGGTCCGACGTCCACCACGTCGCGCCCATGCGGCGGCGGGCCTCGCGGGCGGCGGGGGCCGAGGTGAAGTGCCAGGTGTCGAGCAGGCCGGAGCGAAAGAAGCCCGGGCAGACGACGGTGACGCCGGGGCGGCAACGGGGGCACTCCGCAGCGATTGCCTCGGAGAGGGCCACGACGCCGGCCTTGCTGGCGGAGTAGGCGCTCATCGCCGGAATCGCGAGCGACCCGGCGATCGAGGCGACGTTGACGAGATGGGATCGCCGTGGGTGCTCGCGGAGCCACGGGAGGAACGTCTCGCAGGCCAGGGCCGTGCCGAGCAAATTGGTGTCGAGCACCCGCCGCCACTGGTCTGCCGGCAGCGTGCC
>JBILVW010000033.1:0-13365 GCA_044370205.1 Pirellulales bacterium
TCGCGCGCAGCCGCCGGTGAATTTTGACTGCCAGCGTTGGCGTACCACGTCAGTTGAGCGTGCGACGTCAAAATCCGCCGGCGGCGAGCACGTGCCCCCGATCGGCGGCTTTGGCGAGTCGACGCGATGCCACGCTCCGGCGAGTTCCAACCGCCTCAGACTACACGGTAAACCGCGACACCTCCTCCTTAAGATCCCCCACGGCCCCGCGCAGGTGCACGGTGGCCTTGTTGAAGTCGTCGAGCGAGGAGGCGGTGCGTGAGGCGCCCTCGGCCAGCCGGATCATCGCCTCGCGGATCTGCTCCGCGCCCTGCGACTGGGCCCGCATGCCCTCGGTGACCTGGCCGAAGCGGCCGGAGATGCCCTGCACGGCCTCGATGATCTCGCCGAGCTTGGTCGAGACGTCGCCGATCTCGTGCACGCCGGCCCGCACCTGCTCGGCGAACTTGTCCATCTCCATCACGCCCGACGAGACGCTGTTCTGCATTTCCTTGACCATTCGCTCGATGTCGAGCGAGGCGACGGCCGTCTGGTCGGCGAGCCGGCGGATCTCACGGGCCACGACGAGGAATCCCAAGCCGTACTCGCCCGCCTTTTCCGCCTCGATCGCGGCGTTGATCGACAGCAGGTTCGTCTGATCGGCCACCTTCGTGATCGTGGTGACGGCGAGGTTGATGTTGGCGGCCCGTTCGCTGATCACGGCCAGCTTCGCGCCGAACGACGAGGTGCTGGCGGCGAGCTGCCGCATCGTGCCGTCCATGGCCGTGAGGTTGCCGCGGCCTTCCGCGGCCATTTCTCCGGTGTGACCGGCCATGTCGTTGACCTCGGTCATCGTGCGGAGCAGTTCCTGGCTGGTGACCGAGATCTGCTTGACGGCGGCCACCGCCTGGCTGGTGGAGGCGCCGTAGTCGGTGATCACCTGCTGCTGTTCGGTGGCCGTCGCCTGAATGGCGGTTGCCGTGGAGATCAGCGCTACGCTCGACCGCTGGATGCGGCCAATGAGACCGCGAAGGTCGCCGGTCATCGTCTGGATGGCGGTGAGCAGGGCGCCCGTTTCGTCGTCGGACGTGGCGGCCACATCGGCCCGGAGGTCTCCGCCGGCGACCTGTTTGGCGACATCGACGGCGGTGCGGATCGGATTGGAGATCGTGCGGGCCACCAGCAGGGCGGCGAGCGTCACACCCGCGATCGTGGCCAACGAGAGGCCGAGAATCGCGAGCCGCTGAAACCGCACGAGGGCGAAGGCCTCATCGGCATCCTGCTTCACGACCATGCCCCAGCGAAAGCTGGGGAGGTAGTTCCAGGCCGCGGCCACCTGCTCGCCGCGGTAGTCAGTGACGGTGCCGTAGCCCCGTTCGCCGTTGGACGCCCGTTGGGTGCCGATCGCCGCAGCGCTCCCGAGCGGCACCTGCATTTTGAACGCAGCATCGGGGGCGTGGCGGAGCGGCACGGTGACGAGCACCGAGTTGCCCACGAGTTGGCCCGCGACGATCTCGCCGGTTTCCCCGAGCCCGGAGAGATCGGAAAGCACCTGCCAGATCCGCTGCGGCCCGATGCCGAGGGCGAGCACGCCACTCACCCGCCCCCCGTCGAAGATCGGGCAGGTGACGAACGCCAGCGGCTCGGCGGCGCGGCCATAGGTCTGGAAGCCGCCCAGGTCGGCCTGGAGGAGCGTGCGGGCCCGGTCGAAGCCCGTCGCGAGTTCCGACGACGCGAGTCCGCCGGCGAGCAGGGGAGTGCCCACGGGGACCGAATCGTCCAGGGAGAAGACGACGTGGCCCGAGTCGTCGACGAGGAGGAGCTGGTGATATCCGAATGCCTTGGCCACGTAGGTGAAGTAGTCGGTGAATTCGCGGCCCGCCTCGGTGAGTCGCTGCCTGGCGGCGGGAGTGTCATCGGCCCCGGTCGCGGCGAGTGTCCGCAGCCCGCGAATGAAGGTGGGGCCCCGGGCGAGAGCGGTGCCGTCGCGGACGCGTTCGGCCGCGTAGGCCTCGAGTTCACTCGCCTTGGCGGCGGCGATCTGCACGAGTTTCGTCCGTACGGAATCCTCGAGGGCGGTCGCGGCGATCCGGGCGGTGATCGCGGTGAGGATCGCGCACGGGATGAGCGCGATGACGAGAAACCAGAACACGAGCCGGCCGGCGATCGAGCGACGGAGGGGCTGATCGGCGGCGTCGGCCGGTGACGACGGGTTCGTCATGGTCCGCTCCTCGTGGCGGCGGCCGCGGCGGGGGCCGTCCAGCGACCGCCCCATCGCTGATACAGGTCGGCGACGAACCGTTCCCATTCGGAACGCGAGCGGGAGATCGGGAACGGCACCGGCCGCACGGCGGTGCGGCTCGACCAGACGACGTCGAATTGACCATCGGCCCGGATGCGGCCGATGAACACGGGTCGCCAGGTGTGCTGCGTTTCGGGATCGACGGCGATGATGCCTTCAGGGGCGGCGAGGCTCTGATGCCGGAGGGTGCTTCGCACCTGCCGCACGTCGGCGGTGCCGGCCTCACGCACGGCCTGGGCCCAGAGCCTCACGCTGTCGTAGGCGGCCACCATCACGTCGGAGATCGTTCGTTCGGCGCCGTGCGCGGCCTTGAAGGCCGAAACGAAGCCGCGATTTTCCGACCGGTCGATGCTCTGGAAATAGTTCCAGGCCGCGTAGTCGCCGACCATGTCGATGCCGGAAGCAGCCGCGAGTTCGTTCTCGCCGATGGCGAAGGTGACGACGGGCGTCTGCTCGGGACGAATGCCGGCCGCCCGCAATCCGCGGGCGAAGGCCAGCCCCGAGTCGCCCGCCACGCTGCTCAGGATCACGTCGGGTTTGGCAGCGGCGATCTGCTTCACGATGGCGTCGACGTCCGTGCCGCCGAACGGAATGTAGTCCTCCCCCACGACCTCGGCCCCAATCGCCCGCAGGTGATCCGTGATGATCGCGTTGACGCACCGCGGCCAGATGTAGTCGGAGCCGACGAGAAAGAACCGCCGCGCTCCCAGCACGTCGTGACACCATTGCACCGCCGGCGTGATCTGCTGGTTGGGGGCCGCGCCCGTGTAGAAGATGTTAGGCGACTGCTCCATGCCTTCGTAGGCCATGGGATACACGAGCAGGTGGTCGGCCGCTTCGACGACGGGCAGCACGCCCTTGCGGCAGGCGCTCGTCCAGCAGCCGAAGATCACGGTGACACGTTCCTCGCGAATGAGCCGCTCGGCCTCACGGGCGAACGTCGGCCAATCGGATGCCCCGTCGGCGATCACCCAGCGGACGGGCCGGCCCAGCAGGCCGCCTGCCCGATTGATCTCCTCGAGTGCCAGCACCTCGGCATCGATCATCGCGTTCTCGCTCACGGCCATCGGGCCGGACCGGGAATGGAGGATGCCGACGATGATCGGGCTGCGATCGACGAGCAGTCTGTCGAGCAGCCACCAGCCGAGGGCTGCGAGGCCGAGGGCCGTGATGGCCCACAGCCACGCGGGCCGCGGACGGCGGCTGCGGACGGCGGCTGCGCGCCGGGAAATCCGTGTCGTTCGAGAGGTGATGGGGGCCGCGGACATGATGATGCAATCTTTGCCCAAATTTCCCGACCGGGCGAGCTTTGCGTCACGGGAAAATTCGCCACGACCCGCGTCCAGCCGACAATCGTCATGACCGTACCCCCCCGACCAGGGCACTCGCGGCCGGGTGCTGGCGAGAAGTCGCGTTTTCAGTTAGTTTTCAGCCGGGCGGCGTCGAATTGTAGGTCAGTCAGTTGGTCCAGGGTGGCCGCGACGCGGGTGAACGAGCAATGACAACGATGGCCGAGAAGACGACGCCAGTCGCCGCGATCGAGCGGATCGTCGGCGTATCTGCCTGGGCGGAGCAGGTACGGCGATCGATCGAACTGGTGGCCGTTCATCAGTCGAGCGTACTCATCATCGGTCCCAGCGGCACTGGCAAGGAACTCATTGCCCGGGCCGTCCATGCATGCAGCCGCCGCGTGGCACGGCCGTTCATTCCGGTCGATTGCGCGGTGACGACGGGCACCCTGTTTGCGAGCCACATGTTCGGCCACATGAAGGGTTCGTTCACTGGCGCCACGTCCGCGACTTTGGGCTGCTTCCGGGCGGCCGACTCCGGCACCATTTTCCTCGATGAGATCGGGGAGATGGAACTCGAACTCCAGGCGAAGCTGCTGCGGGTTCTGCAGCAACGCGTGGTCGTGCCAGTCGGGAGCCACCAGGAGATTCCCGTCGACGTTCGGGTGCTGGCCGCAACCAACCGCGACCTCGCTCAGGAGGTGAAGGCCGGACGGTTTCGCGAAGATCTCTTCTACCGTCTCAACGTCGTGACGATCCGCACCCTCCCGCTTCGCGATCGCCGCGAGGACATTCCCGTGCTGGCAGCCCGCTATCTGGCGGAACTCGCCGGGCGGCACGGCATGCCTCTCTGCACGCTTTCCTCCGCGGCGCTCGAGGTTTTGCAGAGCTATCCATGGCCGGGCAATGTGCGGGAACTCGAGAACGTGCTCGAACGGGCCGTCATGTTTTCATCCGGGGACGAAATCGACCCCGACGCACTCAGCGGTCTCATGGGAGTGGGTGGTCCCGATGTCGCCGAAACGTCTGGACAGACCACCGCGATGGTCGCCGCGGCAACGCAGGGCATCGTCTCGGCGACGTCCGTCCCCGGTGTCTATCGGGTCGAACCGAGGCTTCAGCCTGGTGTCGGCTCGGCGGCAGCTGGGACGTCGGCAGCGGCGTCCGAGGCAGGCTCATCGGAAGCATGGCCGACGCTGGCCGACGTCGAACGGATTCACCTCGAGCGGACGCTCGCTGCAACGATGCGAAACAAGTCGCTCGCCGCCAAGATGCTCGGCATTGACCGCTCGGTTTTGCGGAGAAAACTGCAGCGGTACGGGCTCGAAGAAGGCACGCCCGCCGGTGAAGAGTAGCCGAATCAGCCGGCCCTCGACCGGATGTCGGCCGTCTCCTCGTCCGGAACCCGGAGTTTGAGTGTCGGACTCGGCGGAGCGCGGCGCTCCTGGGCGAATCCCCGGCTGCCACCGCTGAGAAAGTCTCGGAGGTGCACCGCTGGCCCGGTTTCGAATTCCTGCCGGAGTGCGACAAGCACCTCCCGCCACGGCAGGCCGCGGCGATAGATGACGCGATAGGCCGCCTTGAGTTCGGCGATGTCGTCGGCGGAGTGGCCGCTGCGTCGCAGGCCGACCACATTGAGACCGACCACGCATCCCGTCTGGCCGTCGAGGAGCATGTACGGGGGAACGTCCTGGACGACGCGGGCGTGTCCCCCGATCATCGCGAGCCGGCCGATGCGGCAGAATTGGTGGACGGCCACGGCACCTGAAACGAAGGCCCGGTCCTCCACCGTCACATGGCCGCCGAGCAGCGCGTTGTTCGCGCAGATGCAGTTGTTGCCGACGGTCACGTCGTGGGCGAAGTGGGCTCCCGCCATGATGTAGTTGTGACTGCCGACCACGGTCGCAGTACCGGGCTTCAGGGCCCGATGGATCGTGACATACTCGCGGAAGACATTGTGATCGCCGATCACGACTCGGCCGACCTGCTCCGGTCGAGCCGCATGCTGCGGAGCGCCGCCGATCACGGAGTGCTCGGAGAACTCGTTGTGGCAGCCGGCTGTAACGCCCGATTTCACGATCGCGCCGGTCGCGACCGTGCAGAAGTCACCCAACTCGACGTCGGCCTCGACCGTGGCAAAGGCCCCTACCTTCACGCCCGATCCGAGCCTGGCCTGAGGGCTGACAACGGCAAGGGGATGAATGCTCACTGCGTGCCTTTCGCCGTCGTGGGATGGTGCCGGACCCGGGGTTTATCGGCTGCGCGAGCCCTCGGATTCAATGCCAGTTGACCCCTTCCACGACCGGCTTGCCTGGCTTTCCTATTTCGCCATCCGTCCGCCTATACTCGACCCTGACGGGCTTGGTGGCCCGCCCGTTTCGAGCTTGGAGAGGAGATGCTGCGACGATGGCAGAGGCAATGAGCCGGGAAGACCGATACGCGGCCGCGGAGCGGCTGAAAGACGGGGGTGACCTCGCGGCCGCCGTCGCGGCCCTCGAGGCCGTCGTGGCAGACGCACCAGACTTCGCCCTCGGATATTCGGCGCTCGCCGCCTGGTGCACCCGGCTCGAACGACACGAGGATGCCGTCCGGCATGCGCGTCGGGTCTGCGAACTCGAGCCGAACGATCCGTTCAGCTACACGGCCCTGAGCGTGGCCTGCATGCGCGGCGGCCGGATCGCAGAGGCTGAAGACGCACTGGCCCGCTCCCGCATGCTGCAGGGGGGCGGGCGTTAAGCCCGGTCATTCGGCTCCACGTTCTTCGGCGGACGAGACCTGCTCGGTCGCGGGGCTGATGGCGGCCTCGAGTTCGGCGAGACGGTCCCGGTCGCTGCTGGAAAGGCGGTCGGCCACGAGGCCCTTCTTGCGACTGGCGGCCAGCGACTTGCGGGCGGCCAACGTCTCGCCGGTGCGGAACTGGGCGTAGGCGAGGTGCAGGAACTTCACGTCGCTCGGCTGGAGCACCGCCTGTTCGAGATCGGCCACGGCCTCCTTGTTCTCGCCGACCGCCAGATGCACCAGCGCCCGCGTATCGAGCAGGTCGGGGTGTGGGCCGAGTGTGCCGATTGCGGCGTCGATCAGCGTGCGGGCCTCGTCTGCGGTCGAGGGAGTCGCGAGGTGAAAGGCCAGGTTATTCGAGACGATCGCCGTCTGCATGGGTGTCAGCTCAGGGCGTGCGAGGAGTTCGCGGTAGATCGCCTCGACATCCGCCCCGCGGCCTTGCAGGCTTCGCAGCTCCGCCTCGAGCAGTCGGACCGTGATCGAGCCAGGGTCGAGCCGGCGAGCCTTCGCGATCCAGCCATCCAGCCGATTCGCTTCGTCGGTGGCGGTGCTTTTCGAGCGAGCCACCGACATGGCAGCCGCGAGGAGCCGCTCGAGCGACAGGTCGTTCCATCGCTCCTCCAGCAGATCGAGCGCCTCGGCGGCCCGATCGTGGCGGCCGAGAAACTCGACGCGGGGGATTACGCCGTCAGCTGAAAGCCCGGCCAGCTTCGCCAGCACTTGATCGGCCGCCTTCGGAAAACCGAGGTCCTCCATGAGGCGTGCGATCGCTGCGAGCTGGCCCGCCTGGTCGGCCGCGACGTTGTCCTTGGGCATCAGCTTGCGGGCGGCCTCGGCGGCCGCGGTGCGATCATTCGACGCCGCCGCGAGACGCGCCTCGAGCGCCAGGGTGACCGGCGCCGTAGGAGCGTTGGCCGCCAGTCGCTTCAGCCAAGAGCGGGCGTTCTCCAATTCCTCGTGATCGATCAGTTTTTCGACAAACATGCCCACCACGGCCGGCGGCGCGTTCGGCGCGGAAACGATCGACATCAGCTCGTCGCGGGCCTCGTCCCAACGGCCCACCTTCTCCATCAGGCCGGCGAGTGTCAGCCGCTGGCCGGTCGAGAGCGGCTGCCTCTTTTGGAGTTCCTCGATCACGTCGATCGCCCGGGCCCAGCTCGACGGTTCCGGGCGATTGACGAGCAGCGAGATCTCCAACTGGGCGTCGTCGCTGTCGAGGCTGCCATCCGCGAGGGCGTTCTGCCCGATCAGGGCGAGGGCTTCCTCGAGATTGCGATATGTGCCCCTGTCGGCGGTGAATTCGGCCAATTTTCGCCGGGCCCAAGGCTTCGCCATCCGTGCGTTTGGCAGGTCGTCCGGCACCGCGATCAGCTGTTCGAGTGCCCCCCGGGCTTCCGCGATGCGGCCATGCCGAACGAGAAACTCGGCGCGGGCGCGGCGTATGGATACGTCTTCTGACGCGAGCTTGGCGGCCTCCTCATATTCCCGCTCCGCCTCCTCGAGGCGACCGAACATCTCGTAACCCTGTGCGAGCACCAGCTGACGCTGCGGCTCCGACAGGGCCTTGGCCGCGCGATCGAGCGTGTTCTCCGCTGCCCGCCGTTTGCCGTTGCTGAGCTGATGGGCGAAAAGGGAGAGCCAGGCTTCTGACGCCTCGGGCGCGATGTCCACTACCCGCGTCAAGACCTCTCCGGCCCGTTCTGTCTTGCCCGATCGATCGAGCAATTGGCCGAGCCAAAGCAGTTCCGAAGGATTCGTGGAGTCGGCCCGCACGCTTCGCTCGGCCAGGACCACGGCCTCTTCGAGCTTGCCCGCCCTGAGCTCCAATTCCGCGGAGATTCGCTCGAACCCGGTCGCCCCTGCACCTCCCAGCGAGTCGATCGCTGCACGGGCCTCTTCCGTACGATTGGTGGCATACAGCAGGCCCACGAGTTGACGGACAACCTCGGGGTTGGCCGGATCGAGGCGGAGGGCGCGTTGCAGACGATCGATGGCGGCCCCGAGATCGCCTTTGAGCCCTTCGACTTCGGCGAACGATCGCTGGATCAGGTACCAGCCAGGCCGCTCGTTCTCGGCCTCGATGAGCAGATTCCGGGCCTCGTCAAGCAGGCGGCGTTCATCCTCCGAAAGATCGGCCCTGTCTTCTTTTTGCTCCCGTTTCTGCTGCGACGAACGTACCTCGAGGATTTTCACGCCCGCCTCCGCAACGAGCGACCGGGCGTTGGCGGGGCCGGCGACGGCCCGGATATCGGCGGCAGCGGCACGGGCCTTTTCCGCGTCTCCGGAATTCAGCGCCAGTTCGAGGATCGCCGTCCGCGAACGCAGATCGTCGGGTTGGATCGCAGCGGCCTTCCGGAGCAGATTCTCCGCTTCCTCGCGACCACCCCTCGAAAGCTGGATCGAGGCCAGCGACGACAATGTCTTGGCGGCCTCGTCGCCCCCGAGCGCCTCGGCCCGCGCTGCAATGTCGGCGAGTGTTTTCGCGGCCTCGTCGCCCGAGCCGGCGGCTGCGACCTGCGCTTCGACCAGCAGCATACCACTGGATTTCCTCAGGGAGTCGGGCACGCGATCCAGGATCGTCCGGGCTGCCTCAACTCCTTGCTCTCGCAGCGTCAGCGTGGCCAGTGCCGACCAGACCTGCGGTTCCGCGTTCGTTGATCCCGCCGCCTTGTCGAGCAGTTCGATAGCGGCCTCGGATTCCCCCTTTCGCGAGAGAATGTCGGCCCGCATCAAGGCGACCTGTGTGGGAGAGATGGCGGGCGATTCGTCGAGGGTCGTGATGAGGGTGTCCACGGCCGACCAGTCTCGTTCGGTAGCCGGTCGCTTGAGTTGTTCAGCCAGTCGCAGCTGCAACAGCGGATACCAGACCTGTGGAATCGACGGCAGGCGATCGGGCGGAATCGATGCGGCGACAGCCTCGAATTCCCGCAGCGCCTCGTCCGTTTGGCCCGCCGCCGCAAGTGCGGATGCAGCGCCGGCCCGGGCTGCCAGCGACGTCGGATCATCCACGAGGATGCGGCGGTTGATGTCGAGCTGTTCGTCGAATTCCTGCAGCTGCTCGAAGCACTGGCCGAGGCAGAGGTCGATCTGGCGGGACAGTTCGGTGAGCCCGGCGGCCAGCGGCCGAATCTGCTCGAGCTTTTGGCGTGCCTGAGGCCACCGTTGGCGGGCGATCAGCAGCCGACCCTCGAGCAGGCCCACCGCCGGGCTCGTGTTGCCATACAGTTCCTTGATGCGGGCGACGATCTGATCGGCTTCATCGAGTTTGTTTTGCTGGAGCAGCACGTCGGCAAGCATCAGGAGCAGCGACGCCTTGTTGGGCAATTCAGAGGTGCCGTCACGCAGCGACTTTTCGGCCGCTGCCAGATCGTTTTGCTGCATCGCGACCGAAGCCATGCCCCGATACACCCGCTCGTCGGCGGGAAACAGCTCCCGGGCCCGGGTCGCGAACTGCTGCGCCTTGATGAGATCCTGGCGTGCCAACGCCAGCTCGAAGCCACTGAAGACCACGTTGATGTCGTCGGGCGAGATCGACGCCGCCTTCTCGATGTCCTTCGTCGCGGCGTCAAAATCCGAGGCTTGCCGATGCCACCGCGACATTGCCAGCCACGCCTGGGCATCGTCTTCGCGGCGTTTCACGAGCTCGGTGAGCACCGCGTCGGCGCACGTCGGGTCGGAAAAACGCTGCTGGAGGATCGAGGCGAGGAGGATGTATGCGTCCGTCGAATCGGCCGCCTTCTTCTCCGGATCGAATGCTCGCAGGGATACGTCGTAACCGATGAGTTCCCCACAGAGCTTGGCTGCCGTGTCGAAATCACCGGCTCCGGCGAACGACTGGGCGAGCAGCAGCTGAAGCGTGTCGGCATCGATGGCCGGAGAGTCTGGATCATCGCCGCCTGCCTTGCCGATGGTGCCGGCCTCGAGCCGCGACGCCAGCACGTCGAGGTGTTCCCGGGCGTCGACCGAACGGCCGATGCGGAGTTGGAACTCGGCGAGCTTGCGCCGCAACGCGTCCTTGTTCGGATTTCGCCGCACCGCCTCTTCGAGTGTGTTGTAGGCTCGCGTCAGGTCAGCCTGCGTTGCATCGGCCGCGAGCGCCCGCTCGAGCACCAATTCCGCGTACTCAGCCTGCACTTCGGCATCCTCTGGCCGCATGCCGAGATACCGGCCGAAGAGGCTCAGAGCCTCCGCGGATTTGCCCTCCTCGAGCCGTTGCCGGGCCTGCGTGGCCAGCGTGCCTGCGTTGCGGGCGACCTGATACCTGTTGAGGGCGACCGTGCCCCCCGCGGCCAGGCCGAGCACGAGAAGGAACAGCAGCAGGAACCGAACGTTGACTCGCTTCACGAACGAAACCCCTCGAAAAAACCGCGAAAAAAGTCCCCGGTGCCGAAGGTGGCGAGGGTCTTTCGCGCGTGCCGTGAAAAACACATTCTAGACGAGTCCAGCGGGCTTCGCCCGCCTGCTCCAGTCCGCCTATTTGCCCTCTCTTTTGCCCGCCGGAGTTCTGCGGCGGGCAAAAGTCCCTTTGGCCCCGGCGGTAAGCGAAACCGGCGAAAGTTCAGCCCCTGGATTTCACGATAGGGAAAGACGTGCCGGTTGTGCCGGATGAGCGGCCCGACGAGCCAACTCTGCCCCGACTCCAAAGACCGAAGCCACAGACTAACGCCGCGATGCACGTCACACGTTGTTTCACTGCCCGTCGCCTCTGCCTGCCGCTGCTCGTGGCATGTGGAGCGTGGCTCCTGGCCTGGCCGGTGGCCACCGCTGCCGATCTGTCGGGCTCCGCGAGTCGTGCAGCAACGACGTCCCGGGCTCCCGCGCCGCGGTCGGTGAAATTCGACCCGGCTGTGGTGACGGCGGGCGGGGCGGGCTGCTGCGGACCGGACGGCAAACCATGCGGCCATGTGAAGCACGCGGGCTTTCACCATGCCGCCGGCTGCCGAGACGGCATGTGCGTGCCTTCGTGTCCG
The DNA here is from genome assembly GCA_044370205.1 of Pirellulales bacterium. Taxonomy (GTDB): domain Bacteria; phylum Planctomycetota; class Planctomycetia; order Pirellulales; family UBA1268; genus QWPN01. The sequence goes on from JBILVW010000033.1 coordinate 11,322, forward strand.
GTGAGGCCGGGCCAGTATGGCTACTACGGAACGCAGTGGCGGCGTTGGCCGGGGCAGGGAGTGGTTCAGGCGTCGGCCACGGAGGCGGCCACGCCGGTCGCGCCGCCGAAATCGGCCGTGCCAGGAGTTCAGGAAGAATCACCGACTCGACGCGGTGCCGAGCAACCCGCCGAACCCGAACCACCTGCGGCGTCGGAGCCGGCTGTCGAGAAGCCGGCCGCCGGGCCGCTGCTGAATGAAGATGCTGCAGCCGAAGCGGAAGACTTCCTTGCGGCCCCGATTCCCGAAGCCGTCGAACGTGAATCCGACTCGATCGAGTCGGCAGGCCCCTGGAGCCGACTCATTGCCGCAGCCCATCTTCCGGACGGCTACGAGCCCCCCGCAGCTCCCCTCGCAGAAGATCAGTGAGCCGCTGACTCGGCGCGGGGGCGGTAGATCTCGGTTGCCAGGCCGAAGTAGTTTTCGGCCGAGAAGGCGACCGTTTCGCCCAGCGTGGGATGCGGGTGAATGGCCTCCATCAGGTCGCGGGCCGTGCAACCCATCTCGATGGCCAGCACGCCCTCGGCGATCAGTTCGCCGGCCCCCGGTCCCACGATGCCGACGCCGAGCACCTGTTCCGATTCGGGATCGACGAGGATCTTCGTGAGTCCATCGGTGCGGCCGAGCGCGTGGGCCCGGCCGCTGGCCGCCCACGGATAGCGGCTGATCTCGACACTCCGGCCGGCTGCCGCGGCCTCCTGTTCCGTGAGGCCCGCCCAGGCGATCTCCGGATCGGTGAATACAACGGCCGGAATCGCCCGCGGCGCGAAGAGGGCCGGCTCGCCGTGGAGCGCCTCCACGGCCACCTTGCCCTGATGGCTGGCCCGGTGGGCGAGCATCGGCTCGCCGCAGACGTCGCCGATCGCGAGGATCCGCGGGTCGGACGTTTTCTGCTGGCCATCGACCTCGACGAAGCCCTTGGGACTGATCTTCACGCCCGTGTTTTCCAGCCCGATGCCGTCGGAATTCGGCCGCCGGCCCACGGCCACGAGCACCCGGGAGAATTCCCTCGACGTGGGGCCGTCGGGCCCCTCGAATCGCACCCTGACGGCCGACCCGGTGTCTTCGAGCCCGGTCACCTTCGTGCGGAGCATGATCGAATCGAACAGCTTCTCGAGCCGCTGTTGCAGCGGCTTGACGAGGTCGCGGTCGGCCCCGGGCAGCAGCGTGTCGGTGAGCTCGACGACCGAGACCTTGGAGCCGAGCTCGGCGTAGACCGTGCCCATCTCGAGGCCGATGTAGCCTCCTCCCACGACGAGCAGCGACTCGGGCACGTCCGCAAGCTCGAGCGCGCCGGTCGAATCCATCACCCGCGGGCTACCGATGTCGAAGGCCGGAATCCGGGCCGGCCGGGAGCCCGAGGCGAGAATGCAGTGGTCGAACGTGAGCGTCTGGCTCGCGCCGCCGGCTGCAGCTGGCGAAATTTCGAGCGTCGTCGAGTTCGTGAATCGGGCGTTGCCGTGGATGACCGTCACGTTGCGGCGGCGGGCGAGGGTGGCAAGGCCGCCGGTCAGCGTCGAGATCACCTTGTCTTTACGGGCCCGCAGGGCGGCGATGTCGATCGTGGGCTTCGGAAGATGGACGCCCCACTCCTCCATCTCGCGGCACTCGGCGATGACGCGGCCGACGTGGAGCAGCGCCTTCGAGGGGATGCAGCCGCGGAGCAGGCAGGTGCCGCCGAGGCGGGCGTCGCGATCAACGATGGCCACTTGCATGCCGAGATCGGCGGCGAGGAACGCGGCCGCATAGCCGCCCGGACCGCCACCCAGCACCACCAGAGGAACGTGCATCGCGTCTGACTCCCAGCCGAGGAACTCACATCAAAAACCGAGGCTGTTGTAGTTACAGCGCTGAGAACCTTCAAGGAATCGCAGTCTTTCGGTGGTTACCGCCGGTCGGGGGCACGTGCTCGCCGCCGGCGGATTTTGACGTCGCATGCTCAACTGACGTGGTGCGCCAACTCTGGCAGTCAAAATTCACCGGCGGCTGCGCGCGACCCCCGACC
>JBILVW010000324.1:0-3803 GCA_044370205.1 Pirellulales bacterium
GCCAGCCGTCTTCGTGGTCGTGAACGTCAGCGCGAGCGTGCAGGCAGAGTCGAAGGCGAGCGTGCATGACGCATCGCCAGCGGTGCGGCGGCTCACCGGCACGAGCAAAGAGCTGCTCACGCCGTAGGGCGTGGCCAGATGCACGTCCACGAACTCGCGGCGGCTGCAGTCGGTCTGACAGGCGGCGGTCTGGCAGCAGGGACCCGCGACGACGACGGGTGGCTCGGCTGCCGGGCAGCAGGGGGGCGCGAGCGTCTGCACTCCCGGCGGAATCTCGACCCGGAGCACGTCGCGGCCGACCGGCGCGAACCGCACGCCCTTGCCCCCCGCGATCACGCTCGTGTCGTGCACCGAGAACCCCTTGCCGATCAGGAACAGCGTCGTCGTGCCGGCGGGGTCGATGCCGGGGGCGCCGTACCAGCCGATGAGCTCCGGCGCGAGATCGGTGATGCCCGTCTGAAAGAGCTCGAAGCCCCCGGCCGTGTTCTCGTAGGGCACGCGGGCCATGAGCGTCTGGAGCGGGAGCTTCGCGGCGAGTTGATCGACCCGGCGGAGCATCTGGGCGGTGGTGCCTTCGTGATAGAGATGGGCGCACTGCGTGCAGGCCTCCTGTTGCAGCCGCACCGCCTGCGCGGCCCGCGAGAGCTGCATCGCCCGCCGCATGCTCGGGTCGGTGGCGCCGGGATGCGTGAGCCGAAACCAAGTGGAGTGGGAGTCGAGCCGGATGCAGGGCACGAACGACGGCATGACGACGATCGCCGTGCATTCCCGCATGCCCGGCTCCAGCTGCCGCTGCGAGAGATCGGCGTCGCTCGACGGGCCGCAGAGCGTTTCGGCGACCACACTGAGGCCCGACCGCGTCGGCGGCGACTGCACCCGCGGATAGAACCGCCAGCCGAACGTGTCGCTGCCGTGGGCGAAGCCGACGGCCGTTTGGTTGAGGGCCATCGTCGCCAGGTCGAGCTCGTTGCGGCGGGTGAACCGGGCGAGGGCCTGGGCGTTGAGCCGGCCGCTGGCCGCGGCGACGGCCATCGCGATCTGGGCCTCGCGGCGGCGGGAGTAGGTGTCGTCGACGTTCTGCTCCTCGCGGACCGGATCGAGCGCGAACACGCGGATCGGCCACCGCTCACGGACGTAGTCGTTGAAGGCCTGCCGGGCTTCGGGCGAGGGATCGGGGCCGTAGAACGGACCGGCGCAGAGCCCGGCCGGCGCCAGGCGGCCCTGCGACGTGGCCGACTCGCGGATGTCGGCGATGAGCCGTTCGTTGAGCAGCGCCGATTCCACGAGGATGCCCCAGGCGAGCACGGCCGTGGTGGTGCGGCAGAGCGGCCGGAGGACCTGCGAGGCTTCGCAGCAGATGCCGGCGGGGTCCGCGGCCTCGGCTGAGCCTTGAATGTTCCGGTCGTACATGTCCCGTCGCTTCCGCTCCGGGCTTCCTGGGTTCGTCGCATGATCTGGTTTTTCAAACGCCAAAAAAGTCGGGTGCGGCAGGACCTCGACGGCGTCGGTCAGGCCGCCGGGGCCGATCGTGCTGAAGAACCGGCACCGCAAGGCAGTCAGTTCGGCGACCTGTCGGCCCCGGATCAGGTCGGCGAGATTCCAGGCGGGCAATTCGGCCCAGAGGTCGCGGCGGCTCTCGACCGCGAGGAAGTCATCGGCCGCCTCCAGCTCCTCGCCGAGATAGGCACGTACCTGGAGATACTCGATGCAGGGTTGGTTGGCCGGATGATTGGCGAGGGCGGCATGCGTGTCGCGGATCAGGATCGCGATCTGCTCGATGCCGCTGACGTCGGCGAGCTGCGAGAACGGGATCGGAAGCCGGGCGCGACGCGTCTTCACGGCCGGGGCCGACTTGGGCGCGATCGTGGGCAGCTTGGCCGAGAGGGCCTGCATGGCGGCCATCACGCCCTGACGGCGGGCCGCGGTGGCCGGCTGGGCGCTGGCTGCTTCCGCGGCCGTGGCAATGCCGTCGGTCGCCACGATCGTAGCCGCCCACTCGCGGCACTGGGCGTCGTTGACGCACCAGGTGAGGGCGGGGGCGATGATGTCGACGAGATCGTTGATCACGAGGTTGCGGAACGTCGTCGGCAGCAGGTCGTCGCCGAGCACCGGTTCGGCGGTGAACGTGATCTCCGCACCGTAGCCCTTGCGGGTGTGGGTACCGGGCTCGATCGAGACTGGCACCCGCACGAGGTTGAGCGCGTAGCCGGGGGCGTCTGCAGAGTCGTCTCCTTCGTTCACCCGCCGGAGCTGGTTGAGATGGGTGAGGTAGCGGGAGAGCTGGTCGAGGTGGACGGTGGGCTCGAGGGCGAGCGGCTCGTTGTCGAACTGGTAGCCGGCGGGGTTGGGCGGAAACGCCATCGGGCCGGTGCGCGTGATCACGACGGGCTCGGAGCGGCCTACGTTCTCATTGCCGGACGGGATGAGGCCCTGCACCGTGTTGAAGACGTTGCTCGAGGTCGTGACGTCGGGAATCGGCACCTGCTGGGCCGTGCGGCGATTGCCGGAGGCCGACTGCAGCGCCAGGGCCATCCCGAGATACGACTGGTCGCTCCGGCGGAGGGCGGCGCTCGTGCGTTCGCTGAACATGCCGAGCTGCCGCTGCATCTGCGCTTCATATTCGTAGCGGTGCCGCATGAGCCGGTTTTGGCCCCACACGTCGGGCTCCTTGGCGACGATCGAGCCGTGGGCGTGGAGGTGGTGGGTGAGCCAGTCGATTTGGTCGGCGAGGCCGTCCACGGGCGTCTCGCAGCCCTCGGGGGGCGGCTGCCGGTGCACGGCCTTGAACGGCTGGGCAATGCTGCGCCGCAGCCAGCCAAACTCCCCGGCGGATGCCGGCCAGCCGACCGCAGCCGCTGCGAACAGGATCAGACAACGGGTGAAGGTCATCACGTGAAGATCCGTCAAACGAGGTACGCTGTACGAGGGGCCAGACCCCACCAGAGAATCGGCCCCGGAAACCGGCAGATTGACGAGAACCGTCGCGGCCGCGGCCCCTGACCCAGTTTCACCACCTTCACGCAGGACGCAGCCGATGTCCCCATCCGTTCACTGGATCGTGCCCCCGTACATCGTCGAGCACATGGCCCGTTCGGAAGACCCGCATGTGCGCGAGCGGGCGATGGTGGCGCTGGCCCACGCCGCGGCCGTGCGGGCCGTGCGGGCGTTCGCCCAGAAGATGCCGGCGATGCTGGCGGCACCGTCGCCGGCTGGGCGGAAGTATCGGCTCGTCTACGACGCGCGGAAGAAAGACCGGCTGCCGGGCAGGCTCGTGCGGAGCGAGGGAGAGGCGAAGTCGAGTGATCCGGCCATCAACGAGGCCTATGACCACTCGGGCGACACGTTCGACTTCTTTCACCAGCTCTTCGGCCGCAACTCGCTCGACGATGCCGGGATGGCGCTGATCTCGAGCGTGCACGTGGGGGAGGTCGATGGCGGCGGAAAGTTTCAGCCGATGAGCAACGCCTTCTGGGACGGTGCCCAGATGGCCTATGGCGACGGCGACGGGAAGGTGTTCCAGCGGTTCACCCGGGCGCTCGACGTGGTGGCCCATGAACTCACCCACGGCGTGCAGTCGTTCACGAGCAACCTCGCCTACTACGGCCAGTCGGGGGCGCTCAACGAGCACTTTGCGGACGTGTTCGGCGTGCTCGTGCGGCAGTGGCGGGAGGGCGTGGCGGCCGAGAAGGCGAGCTGGCTCGTGGGGGCCGACGTGCTCGTGCCGGCGACCACCCGCCGCGGCATCCGCGACATGGAACATCCCGGCACCGCGTTTACCGACGACCCGGCGCTCGGCAGCGACC
>JBILVW010000325.1:0-3791 GCA_044370205.1 Pirellulales bacterium
GGCCTCGAGAAGGCCGCGGAGTGACGAATAGTCGACGTCTTGCACCGCCGCGTTCGCACGGGCCGCGAGCACGGCCGCGTTGGCCGCCGCGTCGCCGAGCAGCATGAACACCGGCTCCATGCGGGCGGATCCGTAGGCGATGTGGCTCGACGAGAGGCAGACGGGCACGAGGAGATTCGCGCACTGCTCCTTCTTGGGCACGAGCGTGCCGTAACCGATCTGGTATGGCCGCTTCGGATGGACCCCGATGTCGCCCTCGTTCTGCACGGTGCCCTCCGGCGTCACGTAGCGGCGTACGTTGTGCGAATCGAGCGTGTAGGAGCCCATGCCGATTGGCTTCTTCACCGGTCGCGTGCCCAGGCACTCGCGCTCGGTGAGCACGTCGTCGCCGATCATCCTGCGGGCCTCTCTTATATAGAGCTGCGGCGACCAGTGGCCGTTGTCGCCGTACTCGTCCTTCGGCAGTCCCCACGACTGCATCCGCGTGCGGATGTCGGCCGGCACGCGCTGGTCGTGCGCGAGAAACCAGAGCAGCCCCTGCTGATACCGTGCGTGGTCGGCGATGATCCCCTGCCGGCGCTCGTACGACGCTTCGGGATAGTCGTAGTTGGCCCCGATGTGATCGAAGCTGAAGGGGCCGTGGTTGTTGGTGTCGGTCTTGCGGTTGGGGATCGCGTCGAACTTGCCGAACACGTCCCGCCAGCCGGCGGCGAGCGTGCGGGCGAGCAGTTCGTATGTTTGTGGATCGTAGCCCGCCGGCTTCGTGAAGGGCACGCGGTTGTCGGCATGATCGGTGAGGCACATCCTGAAGCAATAGGCCTGCACGCGGGCATCTCCTTCGCCGCGGGTGCCCGGCGGATCGGCGGAGATGAGCGGCAAGAGGCCGCTCTTGGGATTGCCTGGCTCCTTGAACGGATCGACCGGCATCTTCCAGTGGTGGCCGTGGTGGAGGATGCCCACCTGGTTGCCGTTCCACTCCTCGCCATAGACGGAGTTGGCCTCGCGGCCCACGTGATACTTCACGCCGGCGGCCGCCATCAGGTCGCCCTCGTAGGTGGCGTCGATGAAGATCTTGCCGGCGAACCGCCGGGACGGGCCGGTGGGGCCGGCGAGCGTGGTGATCGACTTGATTCGCGGGCCGGCGGGCGAGTCACGCGTGACGTCCACGCCCTTCTCCCGGTCGAGGAGCGCCTCGCGGACGACCTCGATCCCGTGTTCCGCGAGCCACGAGTCGAGAATTTTCTCGGCGACGTGCGGCTCGAAGAGCCACATCGAGTTGTCACCCACGTCGCCCTTCCTCACTCCCTGACCGAGGGCGGCGAACGTCTCGCGTGGCTGCCACATCCAGGCCGCCGGCTGCTGGTAGTGCTTCCAGACGCGACGGTAAAACTCCCGCGCGAGGCCGCCGATCGCCCGGGTGTTGCCGCTATCGGTGTAGCCCAGGCCGCCGCTTGTCAGGCCGCCAAGATGCTTGTCGGGCGAGACGATGACGACGTCGGCGCCAAGCAGCGCCGCCCGGATCGCCGCGATCACCGCCGCGCTCGTGCCGCCGTAGATGACGACGTCGCGGTCCTGGCCCTGTCCGACCGACGATCGCGACGCCGGCGGGGCGCCGTCCGCCTTGTTCTTCTTCCACGACATCGGACCGGCCGGGTAGGCGTCGAACTGGTCGCCCGTGCCGAGCACCCGCGGATCTTGCTGCTCGTGCAGCGCCGCCATCAGCCGGGCCTCGAGCCTCTCGCGGGTGGCGGCATGCGCCGGATCGCCGGCGAGGTTCTCCACGCAGTCAGGATCGGTGGCGAGGTCGTAGAGTTCCTCGGACGGCCGCTTGCCAAAGCAGAGCTGCCAGTATCGATCCTGCTGGCCGGCGGCAGCGATGAAGTCCTTGGTCGGGCCGCCGTCGGTGTCGATGAGCCCTTGATCGGGATCGCAGCAGGGCCAGCGGTCCGGAGCGAAGTTTTTCACGCAGAGATACTTCCCTTCGCGGATTCCGCGGGCGGGATAGCCCAGGCCGGAGGGCGTGCCGGCCCGCCCCTCCTGATCATTTCGCTCGCGGCCGATGATCGTCGCGTCGTGGGTCACACCCGCCGTGGGCTCGCCCCTCAGCAAATCCGCGAGGCTGTGGCCGGTGATCGGCTGCATGCCCGATGCGTCGGGCTGGATTCCAAAGAGCTCGAGAAACGTGGGCGCGAGATCGATGAAGCTCACGAACTCCGCGACGCGGCGATCCCCCGGCTTTCCTGGCCACCGCACGATGAACGGCACGTGATGGGCCGCCTCGAAGCAATGCCCCTTCACCCGCGGAAACGGCATGCCGTGGTCGCTCGTCACGATCACGATCGTCTCGTCGGCCTGCCCGCTCGCTTCGAGCACGTCGAGCAGCGTTGCCACCTCGGCATCGAATGCCTCGATCCGTGTCGCGTAGTCGAGCATGTCGCGGCGGACGACTTCGTCGTCGGGCCAGTAGCCTGGCACGCGATCGATGTCAGTGGGCTTCTTGCCGGCGGCAAGCCCGGCGTCGCGGGCATAGGGGCGATGCGGATTGGTGCTCCCAAACCAGAAGAACGCCGGCTTGTCGGCGTGCAATCCCGCCAGAAACTCCTTGTAGCGATCCACCGCCTGGCTCGGCCGCCCCAGCCCCGGTGGCCCGATGCCCCACGTTCGGTCCTTGCCGTCGGCCGTCTTCGCGACGCCGGGGCTCCAGAACTTGCCGGCGGCTCCGACCGCCACGCCCGCGTCGGCAAGCGCCTCGGTGAAGGCCTTGAATTGTGGCGGGAAGAACGGGTTGTGGTTGGCCGCCGGCCCAAGCTGCCAGGGATAGCGGCCCGTAAGGATCGCCGCCCGCGACGGCGAGCACTTCGCCGTCGGCGTGTAGGCCTTGTCGAACGTGACACCCTCGCGGGCGAGCCGGTCGATGGCAGGCGTCTTCGCCCACGTGCAGCCGTAGGCGCCGAAACTGGGCGAGGCGTCGTCGGCGATGCAGAAGAGAATTCGCACGGGCGGCCGCGGCTCCGCCGCAGCGGCGGTGACGGCGAAGGCCGTGGCCCAGATGAGGGTCGCGGTGATGTGTGGGATCAAGTGATGAGCACGCATGCTTGAAGTGTAGAGCGGCGACCGGGAATCGTCATGCGGGCTGCGCGGAGTCCCCCGGCTCCCGCCGGGGGCTTCTTGTCCAACCAACAAAAAGCCCCGGGCGGAAGCCCGAGGACCCGTCCCACAAAGCCCCGGGCTCCGGGCAGAGCGCATTCACACCTCGGCGAGCGGCTCCGTGGCGTCGCCGAAGGTTTTCTCGCGACGGCCCATCTTCTCCATCATCGAAAGATAGAGCCGGCAGAGCTGACGATTTTCCGCCTTCGAATAGTCGAGCACGCGGCCCGACTCGAGCCGGCCGCCGGCACGGCCGAGCACCGCGACGGGCAGTCGGTCGTTCTCGTGATTGCCGGTCATCATGCTCGAGCAGATCATGAGCATCGAGTTGTCGAGGGCCGTCCGCTCCCCCTCCTGGATCGCATCGAGCCGGCGGGCGACGTGGGCCATCTGCTCCAGGAAAAACTGGTTGACCTTCAGCCAGTCGGCATTGTTGGAGTGGGAGAGTAGGTGGTGGATCATGTAGTCGATCCCCTGCGCGGGGTTGTCCGTCCGCGAGAGGTTCGGGAATCGCAGCGCTGAGTGGTCGTTGTTGAGCTTGAGCGTGACGATCCGCGTGGTGTCGGTCTGGAAGGCGAGCACGAGGATGTCGCACATCAGCCGCATGTGCTCGGCGATGTCCTGCGGGATGCCGTCCGGCGGCC
>JBILVW010000327.1:0-3789 GCA_044370205.1 Pirellulales bacterium
CCGGCCCACGACGACCGGGACTTCGAGTTCGCGAAGACGTTCGGGCTCGATGTGATCACGGTCGTCGAGCCCTTGGACCGCCCGGCACGACACGGCGAACTGTTCACGGGCGACGGCCGGGCCGTGAACTCCGGCCCCCACACGGGCCTCGGCACACGGGAGTTCATGGCGAAGGTGTCGGCCGATCTGGCCGCGGCAGGTCTCGGCCGCGCCGCCGTCAACTACAAGCTCCGCGACTGGCTGTTCAGCCGGCAGCGGTTCTGGGGCGAGCCGTTCCCGATCCTCCACGAGCTCGACGCGGCCGGGAATCCCACGGGCGTGATCCGCGCCGTCGCGGAAAGCGAACTGCCGGTGCCCCTCCCCGAACTCACCGACTTCAAGCCGGGCGACACCCCCGATCCGCCGCTCTCCCGCGCGGGGCACGACTGGCTCTTCGTGGAGCGGGATGGCAGGCGGTATCGCCGCGAAACCAACACGATGCCCCAGTGGGCCGGCTCGTGCTGGTATTACCTGCGGTTCCTCGATCCCGCGAACACGGACCGGTTCGTGGCCCCCGACGTCGAGCGGGCCTGGATGCCGGTCGATCTCTACATCGGCGGGGCGGAGCATGCCGTGCTCCATCTCCTCTACTCGCGATTCTGGCACAAGGTGCTCTACGACCGCGGCCACGTCTCGTGCCCGGAGCCGTTCGGCAAGCTCGTCAACCAGGGCATGATTCTGGGTGAGGTCGAGTTCACGGGCTACCGCGCGGCCAAGGGAGGCTGGGTGTCGGCCGACAAGCGAACCGAGGGAGACACGCCCGCCCGGCTGCCCGCCGACCAGGTGGAGAAGCAGGGGGAGCACTTCGTGCTCCGGGATGCACCGAACGTCCGTGTCGAGAGCCGGGCCTACAAGATGTCGAAGAGCCGCGGCAACGTGGTGAACCCAGATCAGGTGGTCCGCGACTTCGGGGCCGACTCGCTGCGGCTCTACGAGATGTTCATGGGGCCGCTGGAGGCGACGAAGCCCTGGAGCACCACCGGCGTGAGCGGCGTCCGCGGCTTCCTCGACCGCTGCTGGCGGCTCGTCGTCGATGAGCGAGCCGACGAGATCACGCTCGCGCCGCCGGTCTGCGACGACGCGCCGACCGACGACCAGCTCCGGGAGCTGCACCGTACGATCGACAAGGTGACGAAGGACATTCAATCGCTCTCCTTCAACACGGCGATCGCCAGGATGATGGAGTTCGTCAACTTCTGCACGCCGCTCGACCGCCGGCCGCGGGCGATTCTCGAGCCGTTCGTGACGATCCTCGCCCCGTTCGCCCCGCACCTCGCTGAAGAGCTCGGGGAACTCCTCGGCAAGCCTGCCCCTGTGTCGCTTGCGACCTGGCCGGCCGTCGAGGAGAAGTGGCTCAAAGATGACACGGTCGAGATCCCGGTACAGATCCAGGGCAAGCTGCGGGGGCGCGTGGTGGTGCCCGCGGGTGCCGACGCCGAGGCGATGAAGGCAGCCGCAGCAGCCGACCCGAAAATCGCCGAGCAGCTGGCGGGCAAGCAGATCGCGAAAGTCGTGGCCGTCCCCGGCCGTCTCGTCAACTTCGTGCTCAAGGGTTAACCGGCGGGCTGTCGTTCACTGGGGAAGCACCTGCAGAAACCGGGTTTGGCGGCCCGTGGAGGGTTCCGTAGATTGGGGGGCACTTCGGCAAAGCAGCCCCTGAGGAACCATCGATGACCGTTCGTCGTGTCTTGGCTCTGGTGCTCGGCGGCGGCCGTGGCACCCGGCTCTACCCGCTCACCCGCGACCGCTCCAAGCCGGCCGTGCCGCTCGCCGGCAAATACCGGATCATCGACGTGCCGCTGTCGAACTGCATCAACAGCGGCGTGCAGCGGATCTACGTGCTCACGCAGTTCAACTCCGTGAGCCTCCACCGCCACATCCGCCGCACCTACACGTTCGATCCGTTCAGCGGGGGCTTCGTGGAGATCCTGGCCGCCCAGCAGACGCTCGACAGTGCGGGCTGGTATCAGGGCACGGCCGACGCCGTGCGGCAGAACGTCCGCTACCTCCAACAGTCGGACATCAAGCACGTGCTCATCCTCTCGGGCGACCAGCTCTACCGGATGAACTACGCCGACATGCTCGCCACCCACCTCGACCGCAAGGCCGACGTGACGATCGCGGGCATCCCGGTGGCCGACGAGGCCGCCTCGGCCTTGGGGATCATGCGGCTCGACGGCACGGGCCGCGTGGAGGGCTTCCTGGAGAAACCGCAGACGAAGCCCGAGCTCGAGATGATGCGGACCGATCCGGCCTGGATCGAGCGGCAGGGCGTGCCCGCCAAGGGCCGAACGCTGATGGCGAGCATGGGCATCTACCTCTTCGACCGCGACTGCCTCCTCGACCTGCTCACGAAGACCGACTACCAGGACTTCGGCCGCGAGGTCTTCCCTGCGGCGATCCGCACGAAAAAGGTGCACCTCCACACGTTCGACGGCTACTGGGAGGACATCGGCACCATCCGCTCCTACTACCAGTGCAACCTCGACCTCGCGGGCGCCGAGGCCCCGTTCGACCTGGCCGACCCCGAGGCGCCGATCTATTCCCGCGGCCGCTTCCTGCCGCCATCGCGGTTCGACGGGGCGAGCGTGAAGCGAAGCCTCGTGTCGGACGGCTGCATGATCGGCGAGGGGGCCGTGATCGAGAACAGCGTGATCGGCCTGCGGTGCCGGATCGGCCGCAACGTCGTGATCCGCAACTCCGTGATCCTGGGCAACGACTTCTACGAGACCGCCGACGGCATCGCCGCGGTGGCCTCGAACGGCGGGCCACCGCTGGGCATCGGCGACGGCACGATCATCGAGGGGGCGATCGTGGACAAGAACGTGCGGATCGGCCGCCGCGCCCGGATCGTGAACGAGCACGGCTGGGACAACACGGCCGACAGCGACCGCTTCACCGTCCGGGACGGCGTAGCCGTGGTGCCAAAGGACGCGGTCGTGCCCGACGGCTGGATCCCCGAGCCGGGCCTCGTGAAGCCGGCGACGGCGTAGCGTGACACTCGTCCTCCACCGACCCCCTCGCCTCCCAAAACGGGTAGGGCAGCCGGTCGGGGAACCTGGAGGAGGAGCGCAGGGATATCCGTAGCTATGTGCGCACCACTGGGTACCAGGGTGGCGGGAGGAATCCCGAAGCGAGCGACGGAGGGTTCACTGCCGGCTGCCCGGTGAATTTCGACGAAGCGGCGTCAGGGCTGGGAGCGGGGTCGCCAGCCGGGGGTTTCGCGGGGCACGGGGCCGACCGGAATCTCGGAGACGGGCTGTGTCGGCGGAAGAATGTCGGCGGGCGATTCCTCCTCGGGCTCGACCGCATCCGTCGTCGGCGCCTCTTCCTCGAGCGTGACGTCGCTCTCATCTCCGGCTTCGGCCTCGATCGGTGCGAGATCGACTTCAGGGACGACGATGGGATCGGTCTCGGAGGCTGACTCTTGCTCCGGAGTTTCAGCCTCCTCAGCCGACACGCGGGCCACCGCGATGGAGGCGTCGTCCTCGGGGCCGATGTCGTCAGCCAGCGCCTGGGCCACGAGATCGGGCACCCGCACGGGGTCCTGTTGCGGGCCGTCGGCCACGGTCGGCTGGCCTGACGTGCGATCGACGATCTGCGGCCATGGCTTTGGCAGCATTCCGATCGGAATGATGCCGTTGCTTCGCGCCCGGAAATCGTTTTGCGGTGCCGAGCCGTTGGGCACCGGGCCCGAATAGTCGTACGGGTCCGGGCACATCGTGCAGCCGGTGGAGGCGGCCAGAATGG
>JBILVW010000326.1:0-3789 GCA_044370205.1 Pirellulales bacterium
GTGGTGCTTGGCGAGGCCGCCGTAGCGGCCGGTGTGCGGCACGCGGCAGGCGCCGCCGGGGCAATCCTGGCACGCCCCCGTCTGGCACGCACCCGTCTCACAGTCGCCTGTCGGGCAGCCGCCGTCCTGACACTCCTGGCAGCCGCCGTCCTGGCACGGCCCACCATGATGCTTGGCGTGATGCGAATAGGGCCCATCCGTGTTGAGCAGGAACAGGCGATCGATGATCGAGCAGCCGCTCACACCGGCGACCAGGGCGGCCAGGGCGGCAAGCGAGAACACGCGTTTCATGGCAGGGGTTTCCGCAATGGGCGGCCGAGCTGCCGGCGGCGAACCACCGCCCCGCGCACTCCTCCGCGTTACGGGTCGTATCGGTCGCACCGCACGCGCCGATTGAGGAAACCCTGCGGGTGGCAAAATGGGCAAGATACGATCGTCAGCCGGTGAAGCGGCTGACGATGAGCGAGATGTTCTGGCCGCCGAAGCCGAAGCTGTTGGAGAGGGCGTGGTCGCACTTCCCCTCGCGGACCTTGTTGGGCACGTAGTCGAGGTCGCAGTTGGGGTCGGGCGTCTCGTAGTTGATCGTCGGCGGCAGGAGGCCGTCGCGGATCGCGAGCAGGCACACGATCAGCTCCGTGGCGCCGGCGGCCGCGATGAGATGGCCCATCATGCTCTTCGTGCTCGACACCGGGATCTTGTAGGCGTGCTCGCCGAACACCTTCTTGATGGCGAGCGTCTCGACCTTGTCGTTGACGTCGGTGCTGGTGCCGTGGGCGTTGATGTACTGGATGTCGTGCGTGCCGAGGCCCGCGTCGTTCAGGGCCATCCTGATGCATGCGGCGGCGCCCCGGCCCTCCGGATGGGTGTCGGTGATCCGGTAGGCGTCGGCGGTGGAGCCGTAGCCGATCACCTCGCCGTGGATCTTCGCGCCCCGCCTTTTCGCATGCTCGAGTTCCTCGAGCACCACCATCGCGGCGCCCTCGCCGAGAACGAAGCCGTCGCGATCGTTGTCGAACGGCCGGCTCGCCCGCTGCGGCTCGTCGTTGCGGGTGGAGAGCGCCGTGAGCAGATTGAAGCCCGTCACGCCGAAGGGATGGATCATGCTGTGCGTGCCGCCGGAGAGCATCACGTCGGCCTCGCCACGCCGCACGATCTCCACCGCCTCGCCGATCGCCTGGCTGGAGGCGGCGCAGGCGGTGAGGCAGTTGAGATTGGGCCCCTGGGCGTCGAACATCGCCGCCAGGTGGCCGGCGGGCATGTTGGGCTCCTGCTCCACCTCGGCCAGCGGATGCAGCGTCTCCAGGCCGAGCTTCGTGAACTTGGCGACGTCGAGCGTCTCCCCCTCGATCGCCGCCATCATCATCCGCGTGAAGGCGTCGAAGTCCTGCTGCCCCTCACCACTGCCCAGGTACACGCCCAGCCGCGTCGGATCAGCGGGGAGTCCCTTGGGGAGGCCGGCGTCGCCCATCGCCTGCAGGGCGGCGCCTGCGGCGAACCGCGTGTGGCGGCCGCAGAAGTGCCAGAGCTTCTCGTCCTGCCCCTCCTGGGTGATGTCCCAGCCGCGGACTTCGGCGGCGATTTTCGTAGGAAACTTCGAGGCATCGAAGACGGTCGTGAGCCCCACGCCGGAGGCCCCTGCAACGAGGTTCTTCCAGAGCTGTTCCACGCGGGTGCCGAGCGGCGTGATGCAGCCGATCCCCGTCACCACGACCCTGCGCCTGCCGGCCACCATCCTGTCTGCCTCCCTGAACGAGGATCATCGAGCGCGGCTGACCGCCCGCTCACCAATCGGGCCGGGCCAGCGGCTGGCCGGCCTCGTCGCGACCGACGTCGTAGATGTGCATGTGGTCGAGCCACTGCAGCAGTTCCGCGGGTGAGAATAGCTGCGGCACCCCTTCGCCCGGCTCGAGATGGGCGAAGAACAGCTCGGCCTCGCCCTGCACCCGGTCGCCGACGGTGCTCTTCACCTTCGTGAGCGAGCCGGCCGGCTTGAGGTCGAGAATCTCGGCGTGGAAGCGGAGCGAGTCGCCGGGCACGGCGTCGAAGTGAAACTCCGCCGCGGCCACCTTGGCCAGCACGACACGGCGGTTGAAATCGATGGCATCCGCCACGAGCAGGCCGGCCGTCTGCGCCATGCCCTCCACCACGAGCGAATTGGGCATCAGCGCCGCGCCCGGAAAGTGGTCGTGCATGTGCTCTTCGGCGAGCGACACGTTCTTGACCGCCGTCGCTCGCTTGGCGCGGACGAACTCGTCGAATCGATCAACCCAAAACCAGCGCATCGGTCCTCGTCGTTGCCTGCGGGTGGCCCTCGCTGCGGGCGACCCTTGCTGTTCAGGGCGCCGTTCAACCGGCGATTTTGCTCGTCACGTAGCGAACCATGTCTTCGACCGTCAGCGTGTTGGCGAAGTTCTGGACGCTCGGGTTGGCCTCGAACTTGGCGAGATTGGCGAACGGCATCCGCGCCTTGAGCGCCGCGATGCCAGCCGCATTCACCTTGCCGTTGGCGACGAACTCGGTGCTCGAGAGCACGTCTTCGGGGAACAGCTCACCCCGCGAGATCTTGATGCCGAACGCCTTCTCCAGGCGAAACACGATGTCGAGGAAGTCGATCGACTCGGCGCCGAGGTCGCCGACCATCGTCGCTTCCGGGTTGACATCCTCCTCGTCGACACCGAGGGCTTCCACCAGAGCGGCCTTCACCTTTTCGAAGATTTCATCACGGGACGGCATCGACGGTTCACCTTGGAAACGAGGAATTGGGTAGGCAACAGGCATTGGTTGTAATGTCGGACCGGCCGCATGGGAACCCGAATCGAGCAATTTCCCCGGCGGCCGGGGGTAGCGGCCGGAAAAACTCCTACCGGCCAGCTGCGGTCATCGGCACCCGACCGCCCACCGGCGCTCCCATGGGGGCCGGCACCGGGCCGCTTCCATAGGACTTTCCCACGCCGTGCAGCACGGCCCAGAGCCGCCGCAGCTCGGCCCGGACCCGGGCGTCGAGCGCGGCCCCGTGGGGCGTGCGGTCGGCGAGGTTGTAGCGTTCGAGCACGAGCCGGGCCGTCAGGCTCGTGCGGTCGCCCACGCTGCCAGTGGCCTTCACCTTCGTGTGGGTCGCATCCTGCGAGAGCACCTCGGCCGTCACGGTGAGCGTGCGGCCGGGCTGGACGAAATCGCCGTATTTCACGTTCCGCGCCTCCCGCAGCACGACGATGCTGTGGGCGAAGTCCTCGCCGAGGCGGATCGTCCAGGCGGCCGCCTGGGTCATCGCCTCGAGCATCATCACCCCCGGCAGCACGGGGAACTTCGGAAAATGGTCGGCGAGATACTCCTCGGAAAGCGACACCGCCTTGACGGCCGTGATGCTCTTCCCCGGCTCGACCGCCACGACCCTGTCCAACAGGGTGAATCGCATGCCACGTCCTTTCGTGAAAACCGCGGTTTGTGAGCCGCAGAGTATAGGGATCACCGCCCCCCCCACAACGCCCGGGGTTGTTTTCAGCGGCAGCGGTGCGAATGATTTCCGCGCTCCAGGGACGGCGCCTCCGCCCACCTCCCCAGGAGCATTGTCATGCCCACGTTTCGTGCCGGAATCGCGCCCCGCTTCGAGGACTTGCGCGACGAGTTCGATCGGCTCTGGACGTCACTGACCGCCGCGCCCCCGCTGCATGGCTGGCAGGCCGGCCCCGCCGAACGCGAAGGGCTGTTTCCGGCGGCGAACGTCAGCGAGAGCGACGAGGCGATCGTGGTCGAGGCGGAATTGCCCGGCCTCGACGCCAGCGACGTCGA
>JBILVW010000328.1:0-3786 GCA_044370205.1 Pirellulales bacterium
GTGGGCTGTGGCGATCTGGTCGGCCACGTTCATTGGGCGGACTCCAACCGGCGGGCGATCGGCTTCGGCCACACCGTAGTCGGGCCGGTCGTCGCCGCACTTGCACGAATCGGCTATCAGGGCTTTCTGTCGGCCGAAGTGTTTCCAGACCCGACGTCGCTCACCGCCGCCCGGCAGAGCGTCGAGAGTTTTCGCGCGTTCACGAAAGGTTGACCAATGCTCAACGGCCCCCTGCTCCACCCCGACATCCTACGGATTCTCGCGCAGGCGGGGCATCACTCGAAGGTGCTGATCGCCGACGGCAACTATCCGGCGTCCAACAAGCGCGGGCCCCGGGCGGCGCTCGTATCGCTCCAGCTTATGCCTGGCGTGCCGACTGTGGCCCAGGTGTTCGAGGCGATCCTCGGCGCGGTGCGGATCGACGAAGTGCACACGATGGGCGTCGATCGCAGCGATTCGTATGCCGCCGCGACGCCGGGAGATCCCGCGGTATGGGCCGAATACCGGCGGATTCTCGCCGCCGCGAACTCGCCCTGCGAACTCACGCCGATCGTGAAGTGGGATTTCTACAAGGCCGTGGCTTCGGACGACCACGTGCTCACGATTCAGACCGCCGACACGCAGCCGTGGGCGAATCTTTTGCTTTCGGTCGGCTGCCGCACGTTCGGGTGACACGATGCACACACGCCCACTCGGCACGACCGGCCTCCAGGTCCCGATCCTCGCCTTCGGCGCGAGTTCGCTCGGCCAGGAGTTCCGTTCGATCACGCTCGACGAAGCCCTGGGAAGCGTCAGGGCTGCGCTCGAGTGCGGCATGCGGCTGATCGACACGAGCCCGTTCTACGGCCGAGGCATGAGCGAGGTGCTGCTTGGCGTAGCGTTGCGATCCCTACCACGGAACGAGTACCTCTTATGCACGAAGCTCGGCCGCTACGATCTCTCCCACTTCGACTTCTCGGCGCAGCGGGTGGCCGAGAGTGTCGACGTGTCGCTCCACCGGCTCGGCACCGACCACCTCGACATCGTTCTCTGCCACGACGTCGAGTTCGTGCCGCTCCGGCAGATCGTGGACGAGACGCTGCCCGCCCTGCGGCGCATCCAACAGGCGGGCAAGGCGAGGTTCATCGGCTTCAGTGGCTACCCCCAGAAGATCTTCCGCGCCCTTTGCGATGAGGCAGCGGTGGACTGTGTGCTCAATTACAACCAATACACGCTGCAGAACACGCGGTTCGCCGATGAGACGATTCCGTATCTCGAGGCGAAAGGGATCGGCGTGATGAGCGCCGGCCCGTTCAGTGCGCGGCTGCTCACCGACGCTCCGCTGCCTGCGTGGCTCAAGGAGCCGGAGGCGGTGAAGGCGGCGGCCCGGCAGGCGGCCGATCTGTGCCGGGCCCGCGGCAGTTCGATCGCGAAGCTCGCGCTGCAGTTTGCAATCGCCAATCCGCGGATCGCGACGACGGTCGCGGGGAGCGCAAACCCCGTGAACATCCGGGCCTGGGCCGAGTGGGCGGCCGAACCGCTCGACCAGGAACTCCTCCGTGACGTGCAGGCGATCTTTGCGCGAGTGAAGAACATCGGGCACGTGGAGGGCCTGCCGGAGAACAACTAGCGCCGCGGTCGCGCGGCCTTTGATGCCATGAGAATCGACTCCCACCAGCATTTCTGGAACTATTCCGCCGCCGAATACCCGTGGATCGGCGCGGGGATGGAGCGGCTGGCCTGCGACCACCTGCCGGCCGACCTCGAGACCGTCGCACGGCCGGTGGGCGTCGTGGGGAGCGTGGCCGTGCAGGCGCGTCAGTCGCTCGCGGAGACCCGCTGGCTGCTCAGCTTGGCCAAGAAGCATCCGTTCATCCGCGGCGTCGTGGGCTGGGTGGATCTACGGAGCGAACGTGTCGCCGACGACCTGGCGATCCTGGCTGATGACGAAAAATTCGTAGGCGTGCGGCATGTCGTGCAGGATGAGCCCGATCCGCGGTTTGTGCTCGGGGAGGCCTTCGTGCGGGGCGTACGGGCGCTCCACCGGTTCGGGCTCACGTACGACCTTCTGATCTATCCGAATCAGTTGCCGGCAGCGATCGATCTGGTGGGCTTGCTTCCCGAACAGCCGGTCGTGCTCGACCATCTGGCCAAGCCCCGGATCAAGCTGCCGCAGAAGGCAGGAGAGATTACGGACTGGCGGCGCGGCATTGAGACACTCGCCCGACGCGGCAACGTGTGCTGCAAGCTGTCGGGGCTCGTCACGGAGGTGGCCTGGCGGCAGTGGAAGTCGGCGGATTTCACACCAGTACTCGACATCGCCCTCGCCGCCTTCGGCCCAGACCGGCTGATGTTCGGCAGCGACTGGCCGGTGTGCCTGCTCTCGAGCGAGTACGCGGAAGTTGTTGGAATCATCGACGACTTTATTTCGACGCTCACTCCCGCCGAGCAATCGCTGATCTGGGCAGATACCGCCTGCCGTGTGTATCGAATACGATGACTGGAATCGGGAGGTGAGGGGGTCGGCGAACGCTCGAGGAGCATTGGGCTGCCGCAGCCCACGCGACAATCCGAAGGACCGCACAGCGGCGACTTTTGCCACCCCCGAGCCGGTGACCCACCTTTCGGAAAGCGACCCTCAACCCATGCAAGCCCTCCTTCTCGAACAGCCGAAGGCTTTTCGCTTCATCGACATCCCCGAGCCGGCCGCACCTGGCCCGGGCGAGGTGGTCGTGCGGGTGCATGCGGTAGGAATCTGCGGCACCGACTACGGCGGCTACCTCGGCAAGATGCCCTTCTTCAGCTACCCGCGGATTCCGGGCCACGAACTGGGGGTCGAGGTGGTGGCCGTGGGGCCAGGTGTCACGAACGTCCGGCCGGGCGACCGCTGCTGTGTCGAGCCCTACATCAACTGCCAGCGGTGCTCTTCGTGCCAGCGCGGTCTCACCAACTGCTGCGAGCACCACCAGACGGTCGGCGTGCACTGTGACGGCGGCCTGCGTCCGCTGTTCACTGTGCCGGCCCGCAAGCTGCATCCGTCGCCGCGGCTGTCGCACGCCCAAAATGCCCTCGTCGAGACGCTCGCGATCGGCTGCCATGCGGTCGATCGGGCTGCACCCAAGCAGGAAGAGACGGTGCTCGTGATCGGTGCCGGGCCGATCGGCCTTTCGGCGCTCGAGTTTGCGAAGCTCACGGGGGCCCGCGTGATCGTGATGGACATGGCCGCCAGCCGCCTCGCATTCGTCCGTGAGAGAATGGGCGTCGCCGACACGGTGGCCGCGAGCGGCACGGCAGCCGACGAGGCCGAGATCGCGAGCATCACCGCCGGCCGGATGTGTGACGTCGTGATCGACGCCACGGGGAGCAACGCGAGCATGGCAGGCGCCCTCAGGTTGTGTAGCTTCGGCGGCCGGCTCGTGTACGTCGGCATCACGCAGTCCGAGGTCTCGTTTCCGCACGCGCCGGTGATGCACCGCCGGGAGCTCACGCTCCTTGCCAGCCGCAATGCGCTGTCGCGGGATTTCACCCGGATCATCAGCCTCATCGAGGAGGGCCGGATCGACACGCAGCCGTGGATCACGCACCACGTGCCGTTCGCCGACACGATCCGGGCCTTTCCGGGTTTCCTCGAGCCGGGGAGCGGCGTGATCAAGGCCGTGATCGAGATGCCCGTCTGATGCCGGCGCTGGCGATTGGCAACGTTGGCACGCAACGCGAGGCCACGGCCAGCGGGGATGGAAACGACGGTCACGCCACGGGAGGCTGCCGTGACGCGAATCCGAATCAAAAGCCCCGCTCGCATGACAC
>JBILVW010000329.1:0-3772 GCA_044370205.1 Pirellulales bacterium
CGTGCGGCCGTCGAAGGCGGCTCGCGACGCCGCCGATCCCGATGCGCCTCCGCCGCGGCCCGCCCGGGCCACGCTCCGCGGAATGCTCGTTCGCGGCAGCCAGCGGAAAGAACTCAAGGAGCCGCGGGCGATCCTGCGATCTGGTCTCGTGGTTTTTGCCGACCGGATCGCCCGCCTGGCCGTGCCGGAAGACGGCTTCTCGGTGGGCACCGCGGGCTGGATCGAGCAGTTCGAGCGGCGCGGGCCGATCGAGGTGGTGGCCGCACAGACCGACGGCCTCGTCGCCCAGGTGGCGGCGTTGGCCGATGTGCCGCGGCTCGTGCTGCCGGCGTGGACCGGCTGGCGGATCGAGTCGGGCGCCCCGCAGCCGAAGCTCGTGCTCGACGATTCCCCTGCCATCGATCTCGAAGAAGATGCCGCCGGTCCGCGCGGCCGACGCCGCGCGACGCCGCGGGTGCAGCTCGCGGGCCGAATCTGGTTCGACTACGCGGGCATCGCGATCGCGGCCGACGACCCGGCCGGCGGCGCGGCCGATCCCGACCGAAGGATCTTCGTGCGGCGCGACCGGGCCGCCGAGCGGGCGGCGCTCGCGGTGCTGCCGCGGCACGGCGCCACGCCTGTCCGCGTCGGCGACGACGCCGAGGCGGTCGCCCATCACGTGCACATCCCGCGGAACCGCCTCGACGCCTCGGTATCACAGCTGGCCGCGGCGGGCTGGACGATCGAGGTCTCGGGCCGCCGCTATCGCCCTGCCGGCAGCGTCGCCTGGAATGTCACCAGCGGCATCGATTGGTTCGAGCTCTCGGCGAGCGTGGACTTCGGTGGCATGACGGCCGACCTCCCCGTGCTGCTCGAGGCGCTGGCCCGCGGTAGCCGCTCGGTCGAGCTCTCCGACGGCTCGCTCGGCATCCTGCCCGACTCGCTCGCCGCCCAGTTCGAGCCGATGGCGGCGCTGGCGCAGAAGCACGACGGCCGGCTGCGGTATGGCCGCATCCAAGTGGCCCTGCTCGATGCGCTCCTCGCCGGCCAGCCGCAGTCGCACGTCGACGAGGCCTTCGAGCGGATTCGCGAGGAGCTCGCGCGGGGCGAGCGGCCCGAGGCCGAAGACGAGCCCGCCGGCTTCCAGGGCACGCTTCGCCACTACCAGCGGGAGGGCCTCGGCTGGCTCTCCTTTCTCGAGCGGATGGGGGTCGGTGGCTGCCTCGCCGACGACATGGGTCTCGGCAAGACGATCCAGGTGCTCGCGATGCTGCTGCGGCGGCAGTCCGTGCTGCGGGAGGCAGGGGTCGCCCACCGTCCGTCGCTCGTCGTCGTGCCCAAGAGCCTCGTGTTCAACTGGATCGAGGAGGCCAAGAAATTCGCGCCCACACTGCGGGTGGCCAACTTCACCGGCAATACCCGGGCCGAGACGGCTGGTGATCTCGCCGACTGGGACATCATCGTCACCACCTACGGCACGCTCCGCCG
This sequence comes from Pirellulales bacterium, assembly GCA_044370205.1. GTDB lineage: Bacteria > Planctomycetota > Planctomycetia > Pirellulales > UBA1268 > QWPN01. The sequence continues at coordinate 1,468 of JBILVW010000329.1, forward strand.
CGACATCGTCACGCACCGTGAGGTCGAGTTCGACTACGTGGTGCTCGACGAGGCGCAGTCGATCAAGAATGCCGCGAGCCAGGCGGCGAAGGCCTGTCGGCTGCTGCGGGCCCGTCACCGGCTCGCCCTCACGGGCACGCCGGTGGAGAACCACATCGGCGAACTCTGGAGCATCTTCGAGTTCCTGAATCCGGGGCAGCTCGGCAGCGCCTCGCGGCTCCGCAAGTTTCTCGCCGACGGCCAGGGCAGCACGGAGGTGGTGGCTCGCGCGGTGCGGCCCTACCTGCTGCGGCGGACCAAGACGCAGGTGCTCTCCGATCTTCCGGAGAAGACGGAACAGACGCTCTTCGTCGAGCTGGGCGAGGAGCAGCGGAAGGCCTACGACGAACTGCGGGAGCACTACCGTCTCGAGCTCTCCGGCCGGATCGGTCGGCTCGGCATCGGCCGGTCCCGGATCGCGGTGCTCGAGGCACTCCTGCGGCTGCGACAGACGGCCTGCCATCCGGGCCTGGTCGACCCGAAGCGGCTCGACGAGCCCGGCGCGAAGATCGAGACGCTCCTCGAGCAGCTCGACGAGGTGCTCGACGAGGGGCACAAGGTGCTCGTGTTCAGCCAGTTCACCAGCTTCCTCGCAATCCTGCGACGCAAGCTCGACGAGCGGTCGGTCGTCTACGAATACCTCGACGGCCGCACCACCGACCGGCAGGCCCGAGTGACCAGGTTCCAGGAGGATCCCGACTGCCGGCTGTTCCTCGTGAGCCTCAAGGCGGGCGGCCAGGGCCTCAACCTCACCGCCGCCGACTACATCTACATCCTCGATCCCTGGTGGAACCCGGCCGTCGAGGCCCAGGCGGTGGACCGGGCCCATCGCATCGGTCAGACCCGCCGCGTGTTCGCCTACCGGCTCATCGCCCGCGACACCGTCGAGGAGAAAATCGTGGCCCTCCAGGACCGCAAGCGGGAGCTGGCCGAGTCGATCGTGCGGGCCGACGACAGCATGATCGCGAGCCTCACGGCCGAGGACGTCGAGCTGCTGTTCTCGTGAAGTTGTGGCCGGGGTGTCACACGATCCCCAGGCGCAAGCCGGGGATCACCTTTCCATACAAGCCCCCAGGCGCAAGCCGGGGGATCGCCTTTCCATACAAGCCCCTAGGCGCAAGCCGGGGGATCGCCTTTCCATACAAGCCCCTAGGCGCAAGCCGGGGGATCACCTTTCCATACAAGCCCCTAGGCGCAAGCCGGGGGATCGCCTTCCCATACAAGCCCCTAGGCGCAAGCCGGGGGATCTGCGGCTCGGGTGATCCGCAATCATCCCTCACGCAAATTGAACACTTCCGGCCGGCGGTCGGCGCGGGGATACTGTGGGAGGTTTTTCGTTCCTCCCTCCGGTGAACCGATGAAGCAGCTGTCCTCCCGAGCGAAGACCGGTGCCGAACAGAACGTGCAGCGGATCCTCGTCGTCGATGACGAGGAAGATCTGCTCGAACTGGTCCGCTACAACCTCTCGAAGGAGGGCTACCAGGTCGAGTGCGTCGCCACCGGTGAAGACGCCCTCAAGGCGGCACGGCGGCAGCCCCCGGATCTCATCGTGCTCGACCTCATGCTGCCTTCCGTGGACGGCCTCGAGGTATGCCGCCGGCTGAAGAGCGACTCCAAGACCCGCGACGTGCCGATCATCATGCTCACCGCCAAGAGCGAGGAGAGCGACATGATCGCCGGCCTCGAGCGGGGTGCCGACGACTACATCGCCAAGCCCTTCAGCCCGCGGGTGCTCGGGGCCCGGATCAAGGCCCAGCTCCGCCGTCACGAGACCCAGCGGCGGGCCGAGCTCGAGACCACGATCGACGCGCACGAGCTCTCGATCCACCCCGGCCGCCACGAGGTGACGCTCGCGGGCCAGCCGATCGAGCTCACCTACACGGAATTCGCCCTCCTGCAGTTCCTCGCCAAGCGGCCCGGCTGGGCCTACACCCGTTCACAAATCGTCGATGCCGTGAAGGGAGAGGACTACCCGGTGACGGAGCGGTCGGTGGACGTGCAGGTCGCCGGTCTGCGGAAAAAGCTCGGTGAGTTCGGCTCCTACATTGAGACGGTCCGCGGAGTGGGCTACCGTTTCAGGTCGTGAGCACGGCCCGCCCCATGCCCCGCACCCGACTCGTCTGGCACCTGTTCGGCGCCTGGTGCTCCCTCGTGGCCGCGGTGCTGGTCGCCTCCTCGTGGCTGGCATCGGTGCAGCTGGCGCGGGTGGCCGAGGAAGACCAGCGGCAGCGGCTCACGGAGCTGGCGAAACTCATGGCCGCCGTCC